>JAGWIH010000094.1 GCA_028866355.1 Alphaproteobacteria bacterium | reverse complement strand
TGCAGCCGGTCACGCAACAGGTTGGTCAACGTGAAGTACGCCAGGTGATTGAGCGCGAACGTGCGCTCGAAACCGTCCGTCGTCTGTTCGCGCCGACTGAAGATCGCGCCGGCATTGTTGAGCAGCACGTCGATGCGCGGCAACGACGCGATCTCGCCGGCGACGCGCCGCACTTCGGCCAGCCGCGACAAGTCGGCGATGTGGACGCTGACGGACGGCGCGCCGGCACGCGCCAGCGCCGCCGCCAGCGCCTCGGCCCGCAGCCGATCGCGCGCGACCAATGCCAACGATGCGCCCATGGCGGCCAGCCGTTCGCACGCCTCGCGGCCGATGCCGGCTGTCGCGCCGGTGACGACGACGGTCTTGCCGTACATTGCGCTCACGCGGTTGTCGCGTCCTGCGCCGACATGGTGACGGCGTCGCGCACGCGTGCCCAGCACGCGGCGTCGCTGGCAGCCAAGACCGCCCGATCGTGAACGCTGGGATCGTAACGGGTCCCATCGACGAATGCGGCGTGACCGCCGGCTTCCGCGGCAATCAGCATGCCGGCCGCGTGGTCCCACGGCAGCGACCGCGAATGCAGCGCAAAGTGCGCCGTGCCGAGCGCCAGGTTGATGTACTCGATGCCGCTCGAGCCGACATTCTGCGTGCGCATACCGGCTTGCTCGATCGCCTTCGCCGAACGCGCACCGGAGACCGCGCGCCCGTAAGCAGCGCCGATTGGCTCGGCCGGCGCCGGCGAAATCCGCAACCGCCGCCCGTCCGACCAGGCGCCGGCGCCCGCTTGGGCCCAGACCAGCCGGTCGCCAAGCGGATCGAAGATCCAGCCGCCGCGTGTGTGGCCATGCTCGACATAGGCGACGATCACGGCAAAACCGGGCTGGCCACGGGCGAAATTGGCGGTGCCATCGACCGGATCGACGATCCACAAACTGTCACATGTGGTCGTTAGGCTCAGCCGCCCCGGATCGGCGGCAACGGCCTCCTCGCCCAAAACCGCGGAACCGGGCGCGATTTCACAGAGCCGAGCCGTCAGCCCGCGCTCGGTCTCAAGGTCGGCGACCGTCACCAAATCGCCCGGTGCCTTCTCGCGAATGTCCTCGCGCTTGAGCGCGCCGAAGCGCGGCAGTATGACGCTCTGCGCGATTTCACGGATAAGCCGGGCGACGGCTTCGGGATCGGGCATTGGCGGTGTCGAGTTTACGAACAGGTGTGGTGGAAAGGTTCACTATGACGGAAAGCGGTGGCGAATTCGACGTCGTGATTATTGGCGCCGGTGCGGCCGGTCTGTCGGCGGCCAAGCACCTGGCGTCGACCGGGCATACGATCAAGATCGTCGAAGCGCGCACCCGCGCCGGCGGACGGGCGCATACGATGCCGACTGAATTTGGTTTCGCCGTCGATCTCGGCTGTGAATGGCTCCATTCGGCCGACATCAATCCGTGGGTTCCGATCGCGCGCCAGCTCGGCTTCACCATTGACGAGACGCTGCCCGATTGGGGCCGGCGGATTGCATGGATTAAAGGCGACGCCGCGCAGCGCGAGTGGCAGACGGCGATGGAGGCATTCTATGCGCGCCTCGACCGTGCGGCCGACGCGCCCGACGATCAGCCCGCCTCCAACCTGCTCGAACCCAACGGCAAATGGAACGCGCTGCTCGGCGCGATCAGCAACTGGGCTAACGGCGCCGAAATCGACAAGGTTTCGGTGCGCGATTACGGCCGTTACGATCCAACCTACGTCAATTGGCGTGTACGTGAAGGTTACGGCGCGCTGATTGGCCGCTACGGCGAGGGCCTGCCGGTTGCGTTCGATACGCGCGTCGAACGCATCGAGCATGATGGGCCCGATGTGCGTGTTGTCACCGACCGCGGCACGTTGTCCGCCCGTGCCGTCATCGTCACCTTGCCGACGACCGTCATCGCCGAAGAGCGCGTGAAGTTTCTGCCGGCGCTGCCGACAAAAGTCGCGGCGGCCGCCGGCTTGCCGCTGGGCGTCGTCAATAAGCTGTTCCTGCGGCTCGACGAGACGGGCGCCCGCGCGTTGGCGCGCGAGACCGATCGTCACCTCGTCGGCGCGCTCGACCGCGTCAAGACCGGCAGCTATCAAATCCGGCCGCACGGCTGGCCGATGATTGCCGGATTCTATGGCGGCACACTGTCCGTCGAGCTCGAGCGCGGCGGCATCGACGCATTCACGGCATTCGCCATCGAAGAGCTCGTTGGGCTGTTCGGTTCCGACATCAAGACACATCTGTCGCCGATCGCTTCGTCGTCGTGGGGCCTCGACCCGTGCGCGCGCGGTTCGTACTCGATGGCGTTGCCCGGTCACGCCGACGACCGCATGACGCTGACGGCGCCGGTCGACGGCCGGCTGTTCTTCGCCGGCGAGGCTTGCTCGATCGCGCATTTCGGCACGGCGCACGGCGCCTATCTTTCGGGTGAGGAAGCGGCGCGCGCCGCCGCGTCCGCGCTTACGCCGTCGCCGGGCCGAACAGGCGCTGCTTGGCGCGGCGCACCGCAGATTCCAGCCGGTACTTGAGCCGCGGCTGCCGCACGATCTGCCAGGTCAATTCGTATCGGTCGGTGGCGAAACTCGCCTTAAGCTGATTCTCGCCGGCGAGAAAATCGTAGACCGCCGCGCCGGCGGCGGCATTGTGCGCGATCGCCAACGCGTGGCTGACGACACCCGGCCGACGCTTGCGGTCGGCATCGTCGAAGCCGCTTTGATACGAATAGATGCGGCCGTCGTGCTTGAAATTATAGAGATAGCCGATCGGCTTTTTTGCCGCCGTCACGCGCAACAGCTGGACCGCGCCGCGCGCGAAGCTTCGCTCAATCAACGCGCGGTGGAACGTCTCAAAATAGGGCGCGGAAAATGCGTGGCGACGACCACGCCGGCCCCACGATTGCACATGCAACGCCTTGAGCGCGGCGAAGAACGCCAGTGCCTCGTCGGCATCGCGCGCCTCGACGATGGCCACGTCGCCGTCCTCGGCGAAGTCACGTTGCGCGCGCCGCAGTTGCTGGCGCGCATTGCCTGACAGCAGCGTCGCGAAATCGCCGGCCGTGCGCACCCGCGCGAGATCCACCGCAAATCCCGGACGCATCTGGTTGCTGTGCAGCAACCGATTATGCGCCAGACGCTCAGCGGACAGGCCGGTTGCGACGCCCGATAGCCGCAATTCGTCGCCGAGGCCGCCGGCGCCGCCGGCGAACCAATCGCCGAGCGCGGCGAGCAAGGCCGGCTGATCGGCGGGTGACGCCAAGAACCCGTTATGCTCGATCGCAATGCAATCCCAGCGCTCGTCGCCGGTGGCGTTGAGAACGACGCCGCGCGACGGTGCCCGCCATAATGCTCGCAGCGGATTGGCGGCAAGCACCGCGAGGCCGACGAGATCGCGGCCGCGCCGCGCGGCGGCGCGATAAAGCCGCAATCGCGGCGGCAGCGTCGCCAGCCACGTTCCGATCCATGCCGACGACAGAAAAAATCCGGCTGACACGCGCGTTTCGAAAGCGGTCCATTCGCGCTCGAGTGCCGAGCGCGACTCGATGGGCTCGATTGCCAGCGTCAAATCGCTCATGGGCGGCCGCCGGGCCGACGAATCGCGCTATCGCGCACGCCGCGCCGGTGTAAGCTGTCGGGCCCCGAGTAAACCGACACAAGATGGCCGTTCACGACAATCCCGATTTCAGCCGCCTGTCGACGCCGCTTGCCGATTTGTTCGCGCGCGCGGCCGAGCGGAGTTTTTTCGCGCTGCCGCTCTGGTACCACGTCCTGGCGCGCTACGGAACCGAGACCGGGAGCCGCGTGCGCATCTATGCCGACGCGGCCGCGGGCGCCGCGCTGGTCTGCCGCTTGTCGCCTAGCCACCACCGCCTGCTTAGTCTTTCCAACTATTACAGCACCGAGCATGGACCGATTTACGCCACCGGCGGCGCGGCGCTACGCCAAGCGCTTGGCATGCTTGCGCGCGAAATCGCCGACGCGCGCTACGACGCGGTGCAGTTGTCGGGACTCGATCCGCACGACGAATCGTTTGCCGGCCTCGTCGACGCATTCGGCGCGGCCGATTTGCGGCCGCAGCCTTATTTCGACAGCGGCACTTGGTATGAAGAGACCGCCGGCGTCGATTTCGATCGCTATGTCGCCGCCCGGCCCAGCGCCCTGCGCAACACCTGGAAACGCAAGAGCAAGGCCCTCGCCGCTGCGCATCGTCTGGATTACGTCTTCCATGACGACGACGCGGCGCTTGCCGAAGGCATTCGCGACTACGAAGCCGTCTACGCCGAGAGCTGGAAGATCGCGGAGCCCTTTCCCGATTTCATGCCGCATCTGATTCGCGCAGCGGCGACGGTCGGCGCGTTGCGGTTGGGCATTCTCAAGATCGACGGTGCGCCGGCGGCGGCACAGTGCTGGCTCGCCTGGCGTGGCCGCGTCACGATCTATAAGCTCGCTCATGCGACGCGTTTCGACGAGTTGTCGGTCGGCACCATCCTGACGATGCGTATGATGGAGCGCGTGCTCGAACGCGACAAACCGCGCGAGATTGATTTCGGCCGCGGCGACGATGCCTATAAGAAGTCGTTCCTGTCGCACCGACGCGAACGTTGGGGCCTGCTGATCGCCAATCCGCGCACGCTCGCGGGGCGGCTGCTCGCCTGGCGCGAAGCCGCCGCCGGCATGGCAAAGCGCGTGCTGCGGCGCGGCTGAATGGCGACCGACCTCGACGCACCGTCGCGGCCTTGCTTTAATCGTCGTGTTGCAATCCGAGGGGGTCAGGTCATGCGGCATCGTCTTGGAATTTTATTCGCCGGCGTGATCGTCGCGCTGCTCGCGGCGTGCGGCAGCGCCAAGGTTACCGGCACGAATGCGATGGCCGCACCGGCGGGCGCGCCGGCGATCGTCTATGTCGCCGATTTCGATCTCGATGCGAACGCCGTGCAGCAATCCGGTCCCGGCAGCCTGATCAACCGCGTGCGTCCCGGGATCATCGGGTCCGGCCCGCTCGGCGTCGCGCGCACGCCGCAACAACAAGCCCGCGATCTGGTCGACCTGCTGGCGAATTCGATCGTCGACGATCTGCACAAGGATGGCATCGCGGCCGAACGCCTGACGCCGGGCATGCCACTGCCCGCGATGGGTTGGCTGGTACGCGGCGTTTTCGTCCAGGTCGACGCCGGCAATCGCCTGCGTCGGGCCGCGATCGGCTTCGGCACTGGCGCGACCGACCTGCAAGTGGTCTCGTCCGTCGACCAGCTCAGCGCCAACGCGCCGCAGCCGCTTTACACCGTCGATACCAGCGCACAGAGCGGCAAGCTGCCGGGGGCTGCGGTAACGCTCAATCCGTATATGGCTGCCGCGCGTTTCGTGATGGCCGGCAAGGATCTCGACCGCAACGCCAAGGATACCGCCGGCAAGATCGCGGACCAGGTCAAGACGCGGGTCGCGGCGGCGCAATAGCGCGCCGGTCGGACGTTGCGCTAAAATCCGCGCAGCAGGAGACATCCATGCTGTTGACGCAGCTCAATCACGTCACCGTGCGCACGCGGGACATGGAAGGCACCAAGAATTTCTATGAAAGCGTGCTCGGCTTCCGCGCCGGGTGGCGCCCGCCCCTCAGCTTTCCGGGATACTGGCTCTATTGCGGCGAGCAGCCGGTGGTGCATCTGGTGCCCGACAGCGGCGCCATCGGCGCCGGCCCGGACGGCAGTCATACCGGCAATTTCGATCACGTCGCGTTCGTCGGCCGAGATTTCGCCGCCATGCGCGCGCATATCGCCGGCCGCGGCGTCAAATTCGAGGAGCGCGATCCGCCCGGCGCCGGCGTGCAGCAGATTTTCCTTCCCGATCCCAACGGCGTGATGATCGAGCTCAATTTTCCGAAGAGCGCGTGAGCCGCGCGTTGGAAGCGCGCCTTAAGACCAAGCTCGTGGTGCAGGCGGCCGTCCGCCTCTGCGCGCAACGCGCGGTGCCGATCACCGTCGCGCGGCGCGGCGACGACGACGCCGGCACGATCCTGGTGAAACTCAACCGTGCCGATCTCGGCTGCACCGTCCTGGCGCAAACCCGCAGCCAGAAAGGTGAGCTCGCTTGGCTGCGCGCGACCGGCGAGGCGCCGGTCGACGAGCCCACCGCCGACGCCTATATCGCGCGTCAGGTGCAGCGCGATCCCGACGTCTGGGTGATCGAGATCGAGGATCGCGAAGGCCGTGCGGCCTTCAACGGACCCGTCCTATGACGGCTGATGCCGCGCTTCAGCGGATTTCGTCGGCGCGCGCGCGCGTGGCGGCGCAAATCCGCTCGGCGCGACGCAGCAGATCGCGCGTCTGCCGCGCTTCGGAGACCGTCCCGTCTTTGCGTCCGAACGGCACGACACGTCCGTGCGGGCCGCCTTCCGGAAAGAAACGTGGGATCGGCGCCAGCGCCGGCGTCACGATCGGCGTCGCCGGCCGTTCGGCCGCCGCCGCAGCGCGCCGTTGGCGACGAATCGCCATGCCGAACGCAACCATGCCGGCGCCGGTCAGCGCCAAGCCGGCGCTGCCGCCAATCGCCGGGCCGCCAAGCGGCAAAGCCGCCGCCGCGGTAGCCGTCAGCGCGCCGGTCGCAGCCAGCGCAGTCAACATCAGGGGCTTCATTTCGTCCTTCGCTCTTCTTGGCGGCGTGGTTAACGGGGCTTTTCGATCGTTTTGCCGTTCCCATCGCAAACGCCGTGCCGGTTGCCGGCCGGTGCGGAATTCGGCCCCGCCGACCGCGCGCGACGCGCCGACGTGGATGCACCTGTCAAGTTCGCCGACACCAGAATGCCGCACATTGAGCGCTCGACCCTGGTCGCCGCTTGCGGGCATGCTGCGGTTCGAAAAGGGTAGCGAAGCATGGCTTTGATCAAGCGTATCTGTGTCTATTGCGGCGCCGCGGGAAACGTCGACGAGTCCTATCGGGCGGCCGCCATCCGCATGGGCAGCGTCCTGGCGGAAAACGGTATCGGCCTCGTCTATGGCGGCGGCCGCGTCGGGCTCATGGGCCTGATGGCGGATGCCGCCTTGGCCTATGGCGGCGAGGTCATCGGCATCATTCCCGGCCACCTGCACGAGCGCGAGATCGGCCATACCGGCCTGACGCAGCTACTCGTGGTCGGCAACATGCACGAACGCAAGCAGACCATGTTCGAGATGGCCGACGCTTTTGCGATCCTGCCTGGCGGCTTCGGCACGCTGGAAGAAGCGCTCGAATGCATTACGTGGCGGCAGCTCGGCCTGCACGACAAGCCGATCTTCTTGATCGACATCCAGGAATATTGGGTGCCGCTGTTGCGGCTATTCGAGCACGTGGTCGATTCCGGCTTCGCGCCGCGAAACACGCGGTCCCTTTATCGGGTGTTGCCGCGCGTCGAGGACCTGCCGGACGCAGTCTTGAAGGCGCCGGAACCCCGGGCGACAGCCAAAACCGGCTTGGTCTGACGCGCGTCAGCGTTGCGTCCGGGGCTGCTTGCGCGCCTTCGGGCGCGTGGCTATTGTCCCGGCCGCCGCACGGGCGCCTGCCCGCGGCCGTTCAGCATCGCACCGCGTTCCGTGGTTCGCGCAAAAGAAGGCCCGCCGCGCATGAAAAAGATCAAGGTTGCGAACCCCGTCGTCGAAATGGACGGCGACGAGATGACGCGCATCATCTGGAAGTTCATCAAGGACAAGCTGATCCTGCCCTATCTCGATATCGAGCTGAAATACTTCGACCTCGGTATCGAGGAGCGCGATCGCACCGACGATCAGGTCACGGTCGATTCCGCCAACGCGACGCGAAAATACGGCGTCGCCGTCAAATGCGCGACGATCACGCCCGACGACGGGCGGGTGAAAGAATTCAACCTCAAGAAGATGTATCGCTCGCCCAACGGTACGATCCGCAACATCCTCGGCGGCACCATCTTCCGCGAGCCGATCGTCATCAAGAACATTCCGCGGCTGGTGCCGGGCTGGACCGCGCCGATCGTCATCGGCCGCCACGCCTATGGCGACCAGTATCGCGCCACCGATTTCAAGGTGCCGGGCCCCGGCAAAGTGACCATGACCT
>JAGWIH010000093.1 GCA_028866355.1 Alphaproteobacteria bacterium | reverse complement strand
TCCAGCGCGTCGCCGAGGTCGTTCAGGATGGCAGCGTAACGATCGATTACCGCGCCTTGGCGGCGTTGAATCCGGCCGCCGGGCCGCGCATCGTGTTGCGCCGTCCGGGAACCACAATGGTCGCGGCCGCCGCTCCAGTCGCGGCCCAACCGGAGGCGCCTTCGGCGCCGCCACCGGTCCGCAGCGCGACCCAACAGCCTGTCGTGTTGACGCCGCCGGCCAGCCAGCCGACACCGTCGCCGACCCCGGCCGCACCGGCGCCGCCGCGCGTTGCCACGGCGCCGTCCGCGCCTGAAACGCGCTCCGATACGAACGAGCTCGCGTCACTGCTGCCGATCGGCGGCGTCGCTTTGGCGGCGACACGCTCGCCCACCGCGCCGGTCGCGTCGTCCGCTGCGCCGCCATCAGACAGCCGGGCGATCCGCTTCGCATCCGGCGCCACCGAACTTCAGGGCGACGCGTCGAGCGTGCTCGACGGCTTGGCGCAAAAGCTCAAGGCCGCGCCCGCCGATCGTGTTTCGCTGGTCGCTTACGCCAGCGGCGATGCCGATCAGGCAATCGAGGCGCGACGGGTTTCGTTGGCGCGGGCGGTCGTGGTCCGCGCCTATCTGATCCGGCACGGGGTGGCGAGCACACAGATCGACGTGCGCGCGCTGGGCAATCGGGTGACGGACGGGGGGTCCGCCGATCGCGTCGACTTGGTGACGATCGGCCGTTAGGCCGACCGCATTCCGTTCAACTCCCTTCTGCAGAAGGCAGGTCCCCCGTGAGTCACCCCTCCCGTTATCTGACGCGTATGACGATTTTCGTCATCGTCATCGCGCTCATCGCCGGCGCGCTGTCGCCCGCGCTCTACCCCTATTTCATGGGCAATCCCGTGGTGAACGGCGTGATCGTCGGCATCCTGATCGCCGGCGTGATCTATATCTTCCATCAAGTCGTCCAGCTCTCGGGCAACGCACGCTGGCTCGCCCGCGTATCGCGCGGCCAGCCGACCGGCAAGTCGAGCCGATTGCTGAGGCCGCTGGAGCGCATGATGGGCGAGGGCCGCGGCCGTTTGGCGCTATCGGCCACCGCCTTGCGCACGCTGCTCGACAGCATCGGTTCGCGGCTCGATGAAACCCGTGAAACTTCGCGTTATCTCATTGGTCTGCTTATCTTTTTGGGTTTGCTCGGAACCTTTTACGGCTTGCTGGAGACGGTACAGTCGGTCAAGGGCGTGATCGGCGGTCTGTCGGCCGGCGCCGCCGATCCGGTCCGCGCCTTCGCCGATCTCAAGGCGCGGCTCGAGACGCCGCTCGGCGGCATGAGCACCGCGTTCAGCGCGTCGCTGTTCGGCCTCGCCGGATCGCTGGTGCTCGGCTTTCTCGATCTTCAGGCCGGACTTGCGCAGAACCGGTTCTTCAACGAGCTGGAAGAATGGCTCACCGCGCAGACCCGGCTCGACGTCGCGCCCGCCGCATTTGCCGCCGGCGAAGGGTCGGCGCCGGCCTATATCCAAGCGCTGCTCGAACAGACCGCCGACACGCTCGACAATCTGCAACGCGTGCTCAGCCGGGGCGAGGAGAGCCGCATCTCGGCCAATGCCAACATCGTCAACCTAACCGAGCGCCTCGCCGGGCTCACCGACCAGATGCGCGCCGAGCAAAGCCTGATGCTCAAATTCGCCGAGCAGCAGGTCGAGATGAAGCCCGTGCTCCAACGTCTGGCCAGCGGCGGGGCCGGCGCGCTCAGCGACGAAAGCCGCGCGCATCTCCGCGCCATCGAGGTGCATCTCGCGCGTCTCACCGAGGACGTGTCGCAAGGCCGCAGCGAGGCGGTGCAGGAGATCCGCAACGAGCTCCGGTTGGTGGCGCGCACCATTGCGGCGACCCGCCAGGAACCCGAGCGCACGCGGTAGGCGCACATGTCGCTCTATTCCCGTCGCCAGCGCCGGTCGACGATCAATATCTGGCCAGGCTTCGTCGACGCCCTGACGCAGCTCGTCATGGTGATCATCTTCGTGCTGCTGGTGTTCACCGCCGGCCAGTTCTATCTCAGCGGCGCGCTGTCAAACCGCGACACCGAGCTGGCTCGGCTCAGCCAGCAGCTCAATCAACTCAGCGACATGCTGTCGCTGCAGAAGAACACCAGCGCCGCGCTGGAACTCAAGCTCTCGACGCTCAATTCGCAGCTCCAAGCGACGGCCGCGGCCAAGAATGCCGCCGAGGCGCAAGCGACCCAGCTTGGCGGCCAGCTCAGCCAGAAGACCGAGGACCTGGGCAAGGCGCAGACCACGGTTGACCAGCTCAACCAGCAGGTCGCGGCGTTGCGCCAACAACTGGCACAGATTGCCGCTGCACTCGACCTCTCCGAGGCCAAGACCAAGCAGCAGCAGGTGCAGATTAACGACCTCGGCAACAAGCTCAATCAGGCGTTGGCGACGAAGGTCGCGGAATTGGCGAAGTTCCGCTCGGAATTCTTCGGCCGCCTGAGTGCGATCCTCGCCAACCGCAAGGATATCCGCATCGTCGGCGACCGCTTCGTGTTTCAGTCCGACGTGCTGTTCGACACCGCCAGCGCCGAGCTGACGCCGGCCGCGCAGACGCAACTCACCAAGTTAGCGCAGGCGCTGAAGCAACTGTCCGGCGAAATCCCGAATAACATCGACTGGGTGCTCGAGATCGACGGGCACACCGACGCACGGCCGATCCACACCGGCCAATTCCCCTCGAACTGGGAGCTGTCGTCGGCGCGCGCCCAGTCGGTGGTCCGGTTCTTGATCGACCAGGGCATTCCGCCCAATCGCCTGGTGGCGGCGGGTTTCGGCCAATACACGCCGATCGCGACCGGCACGACCGACGCGGACTATGCGCAGAACCGGCGCATCGAACTGAAACTGACGGAACGTTAAGGGTGCTTCGCACGACGCGGCCGACGTCCGGCCGCTGTGCTGTGCCGAACGTTAACCGCGAAGCGGTTGCATGAGTCGGGCGCGGCCGCTATAAAGCGCGCCTCCCTGGAGCGGTACCCATGAAAGACGGAATCCACCCGGATTATCACGAGATCACGGTCGTCATGACCGACGGCACGACCTACAAAACCCGGTCGACCTACGGCAAGGCGGGCGACACGCTCCATCTCGAAATCGATTCACGCTCGCATCCGGCCTGGACCGGCGGCCAGCAGAAGCTGCTCGATACGGGTGGCCAGCTCGCCCGATTCAACAAGCGTTTCAAGGGCCTAGGCGTTAAAAAGTAGGCCACTGCGGCCCTTGACGGGTCGCAATCCCGATCCCATCTGAGCTTTCGTCCGGAGCCTTCGCGGGTCTGGACACTGGGCGCCCGGCCATTCCGGCGGGTGCGCAAAACCCACTTTGCTCAATGGAGGTTGTGGACCATGGATAGTTTCGATTTTGCTCCCCTGTTTCGCTCGACCATCGGCTTCGACCGTTTGCTGCGGTTGGCCGACGCGGCGACCCGTTTCGACGGCTCGGGCTACCCGCCCTATAACATCGAGAGCACGGGCGAGAACGCCTATCGCCTGACCGTGGCGGTGGCGGGTTTCGCGCAAGACGAGCTCGATGTCACCGTCAAGGAGAACGAGTTGTTGGTGACCGGCAAGTCCAAGAAGGACGAAGCCAACACCAGCTATCTCCACCGCGGCATCGCCAGCCGTACGTTCGAGCGTCGCTTCCAGCTCGCCGACCACATCAAGGTGGCGGGCGCGAGCCTCGACAACGGCCTGTTGCATGTCGATCTCGTGCGCGAAGTGCCGGAAGAGAAGAAGCCGCGCAAGATCGAGATCGCCAAGGGCAGCGGCCCGAAGGTGATCGACCAGAAAGCCGCCTAACCCAGGCAGGCTGACGACGACAGAGGGCGGTCCCCGACGGGGCCGCCCTTTTCGTTGCGCCGGTCAGGCCTTCAGCCGGCCGACCGCGTTGGCGAGAATGAGATAGAGCTTGCCGACGTCGGCGGTCACGAACGTGGTGCCGAGCACGTCGAGATGGTCGCAGGCGCGCGCCTGCGCCAACAGGTTCTCGAACTGGTCGAGATAGGTCTGCGCATGGCCGCGGAAGGCCAAATCCTCCTCGAATTTCTTCTTGATCGCCACGCTCGCCTGCCGCTCTTGCGCCTGCAGGAGGTGACGGATGAACACACCGCGCTCGCCGGCGTGGAAGCGGCGCCAGATCGCCTCCGGCACCGGCTGATCGAGCGCCTTGGTGATCTCGACCGACAGCGATTGCAGCGTCTCGATCATGTAAGTGGCGCCACGCAGGAAGGTTTCCTGCTGATTGGCGAGCGACTGATCCTGTGCGCGCTTGGCGAGACCGGTGGCTTCGTCGGCGACCTTGAGCATCGTCTCGGTCTGCTTGCCGAACAGCGCGGCGGCTTCTTGCGAGGTGCGGTTGATGTGCTCGGCTGCCGCCACTAGTGTCGCCGATTGATTGTCGTAGCCCGAGATCACGTCGCGCAGCTTTTCGACCGCCAGATCGGTCGCGCCGTTGAGTTGTGCCGCGTGATCCGACAGCGCCGCGCGCACGCTTTCGAGCCGTTTGGTGGTGGCATCGAGGGCGCCGTTGAGATCGCGCAGCTGCCGCCGCATGGTCTCGGTCGCCTTGTCGCCTTGTTCGGTCATCGCCGTGCCGGTCGCGGCCAGGCCTGCGAGCTGCGATTCCGCGATCGTGCCCATTTCCTGCAGCCGTTGCGCCACGACGTCGGTCGCGTTGCCTATTGAGGTAAAGTGATCGTTCAGCGCGTTGCGCGCCGCCTCGACGCGCGTCACCGTGCGCTCGATGGCGATGGCCAGCTGCTGCACCTGCTGGCCGAACAGGTTGCTGACCTCCTCGAGCTTGATCCGCGCTTCGTCGCCGGCCGCAACCACCATCAGGCTGCGTTCGCTGAAGCGGCTGCCAAGCGCGTCGATTTGGGCCTCGGCGTTGCCGACGGCGTCCGAGATTTCCTGGGCGCGGCCACGCAGCGCTTCGCCGCTTGCCGCCATATGCTGCAACGCCAACTCGCTCACCTGGCTGAGAATGCGGCCCTGCTCGGCAAACACCTGGCCGACCTCCTCGGCGCGGCCGGCGGCACGGTCGCTGGCCTGGGTCAGCTCGGCGACGCCGATGCGCAGCGAACCTTCGAACCGGCCGCCGAGATCGACCAGGCTTTCGGCGCCGATCTTGAACTCGGCAAGCTGCCGCGCAAGAGAGGCACCGACGGAATCCGCCTGGGCGCCGATCGCCGCCGCCGCGTCGCGCAGGCGCTCGGCATTGTTCTCGAAGGCCTGGCCGGCGCCGTGTGCGTTGCGCATCGCGAGCTCGGTGGCGCGCGCCAAATCCTCGGTGTGCTGCTGGAGCTTGCCCTGAATCTGGCCGACTTCGGCGGCGATCGCCTCGCGCGTATGGTTGAAATGGTCGAGCTGGCGGCCGAAGGTCTCGCCCAGCGCCATGACGCGGCGCTCGGTTTCGTCGGTTGCCTGGCGCATGGTGTCGATCTGCTGGCGCAGCGCGTCGCCGCCTTGATTGAAGCGCAGCGTGCTTTCGCCGATCGTCGCCGACAGCTTCCGCGCCTCTTCGTCGAAGCCGCTGCCGGCCCGCGCCAATCCGGCTCTGGCCTGCTCGGCGGCCAGCTCGATCTCGTTGACCCGTGCGCTCAGGCTGCTGCCGCCGGCCTCGAGCGCCTGGATGGCGTCGCGGATGCCGCGCGTGCCGGTCTCGGCGGCGCTGGTCGCCTCGGCGCCGCGCGCCTGCAACGTCTCGCCAGCCGCGAGCATGTCGGCGATGGCGCGTGCATTTTGCGCCGCCAGTTCCTGCGTCCGTTGCCGTACGAGTTCGGCGACTTCATCGAAGCGCGCGCCGCCCTGGCGCGCGGCGGTGTCGAGCGCTTCGGTCTCGCGTGCAAAGCCGGCACTGACATCCTTCAGGCGGAGCAGGGCCTGGTCGGCACTCTCGTTGAGCGCCTGCACGCGCCGGATCAGCGCATCGCCGGCCGCTTCGGCGTCTTTCACCGCCTCGCCCGATTGCCGCGACAGTTGATCCGTGGCGACGCGTAGCTTCTCGGCGACGCTTTCGGCACGATCGAGCGCGGCGGTGGCCGGCGCCACGGCCGCCGTGCTTTGGCTGGCAATCCGTTCCGAGGCCGCGTCGAGATCGCGCGCCGCCTGATCGAGCCGCCCACCGATCGCCTTCGCTTCGTCGTTGAAGCGCGTTATGGCCTCTTCCGTGCTGCGGCCGAGCGCCGCGCGGAAGGCGTCCGCCTCGCTGACGATGCGGCCCGCGGCCAACGTCGTATCGCGTGTCAGCCGCTCCGTAGCGCGTTCGAATTCCGAGGTCGCGTTGCTGCCGACGCGTTCCAGGGCCTGGGCGAGATTGCGTTCGATCTCGGTGCCGCGCGCTTCGGCGCGCTTGCCGCCGTCTTCGACCGCGCGCTCGACGGCTTTTTCGATGTCTTCGACATGCTCGGCGAGGCGTTTTGATACGTCGTCGAGGTCGCGGCTGATGGCGCGTTCGAGCGTCGCCGCTTCCGCCGACAGCGTCTCCACCAGGCGGTTGATCGGTCCAACCGCCTGATCGAGATCGCTGCGCGCATATTCCGCGCGCTCCATCGCTGCGTTGACCGTGCTCATCGACTCATTGAGCCGCGCGCCGAGATTGTCGGCGGCGTTTTCGATGCGTTGCACCGTCTGGTCGACCGCGCCGGCCAATTCCTCGGCCTGACGCCGCAAAGCGTTGAGCGCTTCGTGTGCGCGCCGGTCACGGTCCTCGGACGGCGAATAGAGGCGGTCGAGCTGGTCGGCAAGCCGCGCCGAAACTGAGGCGAATTCCGCCGCGCGGCTGCGCACGATCATCGCGCCCCAAATGAGCAATGCCGGCAGGATGACCCAGATGATGATCACCGCCAGCGACAGCGGCGGCAACGTCAGTACCGTTTGCCAGCCGGCGAAGAACTGGATGAACAACGCGCACAGCGCAATCCAACCAGCGGCCAGCACCGGCCCGGATAGCCAGCGTCGCATCGCGCTCGACGACTCCAAAACCATTCTCCCGCGCGCGCGGAAGGGTCGCTTATCCCTTCGGGCGCGTCAACGCGCGCCGCGAGTCGCGTCAGAGGATGGTGTACAGCGAATCGAGCACCAGGACCGGCTGCTCGACCATCAGCATGTGACCGCAGCCGCGCAGCACGACGCTGCGTCC
The DNA here is from genome assembly GCA_028866355.1 of Alphaproteobacteria bacterium. GTDB lineage: Bacteria > Pseudomonadota > Alphaproteobacteria > ATCC43930 > CGMCC-115725 > REEB95. The sequence goes on along the minus strand of JAGWIH010000093.1, from coordinate 906 downwards.
CTGTGCGAAGTTTCCGGCAAAGCTGTCAGCTTTCGCCGCCGGTGTCATTCGGTCCTGCGCGCCGGATAGCAACAAGACCGGACAGCGCACCGCGCCCGCTGCCGCGGTCGCGCCGGCGTAATGGTCGCAAGCCGCAAGATCGGCGGCGAGACTCGCCGCCGGCGTCTGCTCGATCAGGCGCAAGGCGGCGTCGGGCAGGAAGACGCCCGGCGCCGGATTGCCGCCGGTGAGGGTCTTGAAGCTCCAGGCGACCATCATCTCCGATGCCAAATGCGCGCCACTGCGGGCCGCAGCCAGCAGATCGGGATGGACACGCATCTCGGGCACGAAACCCAGCAGCGCCAAGGCCTCGCATGCGGCGCCGGCGCGCGACGCGGCTTCGAGCGCGACCAGCGAGCCCATGCTGTGCCCGGCAAGCCGGAACCGTCCCACGTCGAGCGCGCGCAAGGCACGCAACAGCCAATCGGCAAGCGCCTCGATTGTCGTCAGGGCCGGGCCGGCGCTGTCGCCGTGCCCCGGAAAGTCGATCGCCAGCACGTTGCGGCCGTGATGCGCCAAGGCGCGCGCCTGCAAGGCCCAGACCGTGTGGTTCATGCCGGCGCCGTGCAGCAGAACGACGGTCGGTCGGTTGTTGTCGAACGGGCGGCCGCCGGTGCCGGCAAAGCCGCGCTGGCCGCCAACGGCGAAGTCCATCTATTCGGCCGCCTTGGGCGCGGCCTTCTGCGACGCGCGTAGCGCGCGGTCGAGATCGTCGGCGAGATCCGCGAAATCCTCGAGCCCGATCGAGAGACGGATCATATCCGCGCCGATGCCGGCAGTTTTGAGGTCCGCCGCGCTCATCTGCTGGTGCGTCGTGCTCGCCGGATGGATGACCAGCGTCTTGGCATCGCCGACATTGGCGAGATG
>JAGWIH010000092.1 GCA_028866355.1 Alphaproteobacteria bacterium | reverse complement strand
CCATCGCCACGATGCGCACGCGGCGCATTCGCATGGGCATCATCATGGGCATTCCGGCCATGCTTGAATACGATTTCATGCGCAACGCGTTCGCCGCGGCGACCGTCGTCGCGATTGTGGCCGGCGCAGTCGGCTATTTCCTGGTGCTGCGCAGCCAGACCTTCGCCGGCCACGCGCTGGCGCATGTCGGCTTCACCGGTGCCACCGGCGCGGTGCTGATCGGCGTATCGCCGTTGTGGGGGCTGGTGCTGGTGACGCTAGCGGCCGGTTTCGGCATGGGGTTCATGGGCGAGAAACTGGCGCAGCGCGACGTCGCCATCGGCCTGGTGCTCGCCTTGGCGCTCGGCCTGGGCCTCTTGTTCCTGCATTTCTTCACCGCTTATGCGAGCCAGGCGACGGCTCTGTTGTTCGGCAACGTGCTCGCGGTCGACGTGCAAACCGTTTGGACGTTGCTGGGATTGGGCGCGATCAGCGTCATCCTGCTAGCGATCATTTCGCGGCCGCTGTTGTTCGCGAGCCTTCAGCCCGAGCTCGCCGAGGCGAAAGGCGTCTCACTGCGGCTCTATTCGGTGCTGTTCCTGGCGATCGTCGCGTTGACGACGGCGGAGTGTGCCCAGATCGTCGGCGTGCTGCTGGTTTTCGCGTTGATGGTCGGTCCGGCCGCGGCAGCGATGCGCGTGACGCATGCGGTGGCGACCGGCGTGCTGTTGTCGGTCCTGCTTGCCGTCGCTGAGGCGTGGCTCGGTCTGACGCTGGCGTTCTACACCGATTGGCCGACCAGCTTTTGGATCACCGCGCTCAGCGTCGCGATTTATCTGCTCGCCAATTTGCGCTGGCCGTCCACCGCCCGCGTCTAGGCGGCGCGCGCGCAGGCGGCGCAGGTGCCTTCGATCTCGACGACTGTGTCGCGTGCCCGGAATCCCTTGCGTTCCGCGGCGTGCACCAGCGCCCGGGCGGCCGCCTGATCTTCGATTTCGGCAACCGAGCCGCATTCGCGGCAGATCAGGAACTGTGCGACATGCCGATGGCCGGTTTCGGCGCAAGGGATGAACGCGTTGAGACGCTCGAGCCGGTGGATCAAACCGTGCTCGAGCAGGAATTCGAGCGCGCGATAGACGGTCGGCGGCACCGCGCCCTTGCGAATTTTCCGAAGGCGATCGAGCAGCTGATAGGCGGTGACCGGACCGTCGGCTTCGAGAACGAGACCGAGAACGGAGCGGCGCAACTCGGTCAACTCTGCGCCGTCGCGCGCGCAGGCTTCGGCCGCCCGATCGAGTTGAGCCGTGACGCCACGGCGTCCTTTCGCTGTCATATCCCGTCCTGCCAGCGGATTCGCGATGTTATGTTATATCACACCGCACCGCGCCGCTCGACTAGTGAATCAGCGCCGCGCCGATGCCGCCGGCGGCGAGGATCAGAAGCGCGGTCGCGGCGGGCAAGCTCGCGCGCCAGCCGGCGAAGGCCGTGGCGTAGACCGCTTTCAGCACATTGTTCGACGACATCGCGATCAAGACGGCGCTGATCAGGCCGTCGAGCGGCAAGCCGCCGGGCCCGCTTTGCGCCAGGTTCAAAACGAACGGATCGATGTCGACAAAGCCGACGATTGCCGCCAGCACGTTCACGCCGAGCGCGCCAAAACGGCTCTGCGCCCATTGCGTGGCAATCGACGTGACGACGAACAGAACCGCGAATACGGCTGCGGCCGTCAGCTCGAGCGGATTGCGCGGCCCGGTTTTGGCCTTGTCCGTGCCCGTGTTGACGCGCCGCACGCGCCGATATTGCAACGCCGCCATACCGACGCCGGCGAGCGACAAGAGGATCGTCGCCGGTGCGATGCCGAGCGCCAGCGGCAGATCGAAGATCGCGACAATCACCAGGATTCGTAGATACATGAGTGCGGTCGCTAGAATGATCCCGGCCTGCGCCACGGCGTTGGTCGCGGGCTTCGCCGCCGCGGCGCGCGCCAGAACAACGGTGGTTGCCGTCGACGAATAAAGGCCGCCGAGCAGTGCGACCATCAGATCGCCGCGTGCCGGCGTGACGAACCGTTGCAGCAGATAGCTCGTATAGGAAAGCGTGCACACCACCAACAGGGCGAGCCACGCCTTGTAGGGCGTGATGGCCGTTAGCGTGGTGACCGGATGGTCCGGGAGTAGCGGCAGGACAATGCCGGTGAGGACCAGGAACTGTGCGGCGGTGACGATTTCGCCGATTGGCACGCGCTGCGCCAAAATGTGCAGGCGCCTGCGGCCGGTCAGCAACAGCACGGCCGCCACCGTGACGGCGATGACAAGCCACGGCGGTGCGGTCAACGCCGCGGGCCCGATCAGATAGGCCAGCACATTGCAGATCGGCGCGACCAGTTCGACAGCGGACCGGTCGTCTTCCGTGCGTTCGTGACACTGGCGCCAATAGGCGACGGTCAGCCAGGCGCCGAGGACGACCAGGCCAGCGACCAGCGGCAACTTGCGGTCCGTATCGAGCAGGTAGAGCAGCCCGCCTGCCAAGGCGAGCAATGGAAAGGTGCGGATGCCGCCAGGCCGCGGCAAGCCGCTATGCGCGTGAAAATCCTCGAACGCCAGCCCGAAGAACAGCGACAGGCCGAGGATCAGCGCGAATTGGACGAGCAGGGGATCGAGCGGCAAGGGGGAGCATCCGTGCGATGGCCGGACGATTGTGCGCGGCGGGTCCCGCCGGGACAAGACAAAAGCCCGATGAGCCGCTAAAACCGTCGCCTGCGCGTGCGCGAGAGGCGAGATCACGGTCATGACTAAGCGCCGGAAATCGGCGGGCACCGCCGCGCGCAAGACGCGCGTTGTCTACGCCGCGGAACACAGCGTTGGTCATCAAATCCGCCAAACGCACCGTGCCTTGCAGCGTGCGCTCGAAGCGCGCATCCGCCCGTACGGCATCACGCTCGGCATGTGGTATTTCCTGCGCGTGCTGTGGGAAGAGGACGGGCTTAATCAACGCGAGCTGAGCGCGCGTGCCGGTACCGCGGAACCCACAACCGTCACGGCGCTGCACGCGATGGAGCGGCGCGGCTTGGTCGTGCGGGTGCAAAACCGGCACGATCGGCGCAAGTCCAATATCTTTCTGACGAAGCCCGGACGCGAGTTGCGCAACCTGCTGCTGCCGGAGGCGCGCGCCGTCAATCGCGTTGCTACCGCCGGGCTGTCGGCCGTTCAGATCGAGGCATTGAAGCGTATATTGATCCGCGTGCGCGCCAATCTGGCAGCGAGAGGTCGCTCTTAGTGCCGGTGCTTGAAGAACTGGATCGCGCGCTCACGCTCCAAGGCTCCGGCCCGACTGGTAAACGTGCCGAGATTGCGGCGCTTGCCGGTCTTCGCGTTCTTTTTGCGCGAATAGAGCCGATAGCGGCCGGATTTCAGCTTGCGGATCATGATGGCCTCCTTTGCCCGACGCCGAGCGTGTAAACGCTCACAGCGTTCGAGGCTCTTCGGCAAGCCGCGGCTGGCGCTGGCGCCGGTTGACGTACTGGACGATCTCGCCCACCACACCGCGACGAAATACCAACACGCAGATGACGAAGATCGTTCCTTGGATCACGGTCACCCATGAGCCGAGCTCGGCCAGATAGTTTTCCATGGTGATCGAGATGAAGGCGCCGACGACCGGGCCCCAGATGGTGCCGAGGCCGCCGATGAGCGTCATCAGCACGACGTCGCCCGACATCTGCCAGGTCACGTCGGTCAGCGACGCGAGCTGGAACACCAAGGCCTTGGTCGCGCCCGCCAGACCCGCCAGCGTCGCCGACAGCGTAAACGCCAGCAGCTTGTAGCGGTCGGTTCGATAGCCGAGCGAGATCGCGCGCGGTTCGTTGTCGCGGATGGCGCGCAGGACTTCGCCGAACGGCGAATGGATGGCGCGGTAGATGATACCGAAGCCGAGCAAGCAGATCGCCAGGACGAAGTAGTACATCGTCAGCGGTCGGTTGAGATCGATCAACCCGAATACGTCGCGCAGCGGCACCGCTTGGATACCGTCTTCGCCGCCGGTGTATTTGGATTCGAGCGCGTAGAAATAGACCATTTGCGACAGCGCGAGCGTCACCATCGCGAAGTAGATGCCCTTGCGGCGGATGGCGAGCCAGCCGAAGACGACGCCCATGACGCCGGCGACGGCGGTTCCGAGCAGGATCGCCAGCAGCGGCGAAAAGCCCCAGGCTTTCGCTGCGTAAGCCGTCACATAGGAGGCGCTGCCGAAAAAGGCGGCATGTCCGAACGACAGCAAGCCGGCAAATCCAATAAGTAGGTTGAACGCCGCGGCGAACAGCGCAAAGCACACGGCTTTCATCAGGAAGATCGGATAGAAGACAAACGGCGCGACGAGCGCGACGGCAAATATGATCAGCCGGCGCACCGTCCGGACCGTGGCGGTTTCGTTCATGTCACGCCGTCCGGCCGAACAGGCCGGCCGGCTTCACCAGCAGCACGATCGCCATGATGACGAAAATCACGGTCGACGAGGCCTCCGGATAGAAAACCTTGGTCAGGCCTTCGATGATGCCGAGCGCGAAGCCGCCGACGATCGCGCCGAGAATCGAACCCATGCCGCCGATCACCACGACCGCGAAGACGACGATAATCAGGTTCGATCCCATCAGCGGGCTCACTTGATAGATCGGCGCGGCGAGAACGCCGGCCAGCGCCGCCAAGGCGACGCCGAAGCCATAGGTCAGCGTCACCATGCGCGGGACGTTAATGCCGAACGCCTGGACCAGGGCCGGGTTCTCGGTCGCCGCGCGTAGATAGGCGCCGAGCCGTGTGCGTTCGATGACGAACCAGGTACCGAAGCAGAACACCGACGATGCCACGATCACCCAAGCGCGATAATTCGGCAGGAACATGAAACCGAGATCCTGGCCGCCAGTGAGCAACTCTGGAATCGAGTAGGGCTGGCCGGCGCTGCCGTAATATTGCCGGAATACACCCTGGATGATCAGCGCCATGCCGAAGGTGAGCAGCAGGCCGTAAAGGTGATCGAGACGATAGACCCAGCGAATGAAAAACCGCTCGAGCAGCATCCCGAAGAGCCCGACGACAATGGGTGCGACCAGCAGCGAAGGCCAATAGCCGATGCCGGCATAGTTCAAGATCAAGTAGGCACAGAAGGCGCCGAGCATGTATTGGGCGCCGTGCGCGAAATTGATGATGTTGAGCAGGCCGAAGATAACGGCGAGGCCGAGGCTCAACATCGCATAGAACGCGCCGTTAATGAGGCCGATGAGGAGTTGGCCGAACAAAGCCGGTGCCGGCGGCACGGCGATATGCATCCAACCCAACATCGGCCCCACCAACGTGCGCGCGAGGCCGTTAGTGCTTCACGAGTGGACACTCGCTCTCGCTGAGCGGCCGGAACGCCTGGTCGCCCGGAATCACGGCGAGCTGTTTGTAATAGTCGTAGGGATACTTCGATTCCTGCGGGCTCTTGACCTGGAACAGATACATGTCGCGGATGACGCGGCCGTCGATGCGGATATGGCCGTTATGCGTCATGAAGTCGTTGATCGGCATCTTGCGCATCTCGGTGACGACTTTGACGCCGTCCTCCGTCTTGGCCGCCTGCATCGCCTTGAGATAGTGCAGGACGGCGCCGTAGACGCCCGCTTGGCCCGAGGTCGGCACCTTGCCGTTGAATTCGGCTTCGAACCGTTTGGCAAAGGCGCGCGTCTGGGCGTTCTGGTCCCAATAATAGGCCTCGGTCAGCATCAGGCCCTGTGCCGTCTGCAAGCCGAGCGCGTTGACGTCGGCGATGAAGACCAACAGGCCGGCTAGCCGCTGGCCGCCTTTGACGATGCCGAATTCGGCGGCCTGCTTGATCGAGTTGACGGTGTCGCCGCCGGCGTTGGCGAGGCCGATCACCTGCGCCTTCGATTGCTGGGCTTGCAGCAGGAAGGATGAGAAATCGGCGTTGTTCAACGGCACGTTGACCGAGCCGACGACCGTGCCGCCAGACGCTTTGACCACCGCCGCCGTGTCGTCTTGGAGCTGATGGCCGAAGGCGTAATCGGCGGTGATGAAGAACCATTTCTTGCCGCCCTGTTGCACGATCGCCTTGCCGGTGACGTGCGCCAGCGCGTAGGTGTCGTAAGTCCAGTGCACGCCGGTCGGCGAACAGTATTTACCCGTCAGCTCAGACGAGCCACCGTTCGAGATCAACGTCACCTTGCCGCGTTGCTTCGCTACCTGCTGCACGGCAATGGCCACCGACGAGGTCGGCAGATCGACGATCGCGTCGACGCCGTCCTGGTCGAACCATTTTTGCGCGATCGCCGCGCCGACGTCGGGTTTGTTCTGATGATCGGCATAGATGACCTCGATCGGCTTGCCGAGGACCTTGCCGCCGAAATCCTTCACGGCCATGCGCGCGGCGACGACCGAGCCCATGCCGCCGAGATAGGAATAAACCGACGACATGTCGTTCATGACACCGATGACGACTTTGTCGTTCGCCGCTTGGGCCCCCTGAGCCGTTGCGGCAAACGCCAGTGCCGCGGCGAAGCCCGCGGCCAGAAGCGATCTGCGTTTCATGTTTTCTCTCCCCTGAAGCGTTTCATACGCCGAGATATTCGTGCAGCTTGTTGGTCTCGGCCTCCAACCGTTCGTTCGGAATCATGTCGACGACGCGGCCGTTTTCGATCACGAAGTGGCGGTCGGCGACGGTCGCCGCAAAGCGGAAATTCTGCTCGACCAACAGAATGGTGAAGCCGGCCTGCTTGAGCCGGCCGATGACCACACCGATCTGTTGCACGATCACCGGTGCCAGGCCTTCGGTCGGTTCGTCCAGCAGCAGCAATCGCGCACCCGTGCGCAGGATGCGGGCGATCGCCAGCATCTGCTGCTCGCCGCCCGACAGCTTGGTGCCTTGGCTGGTGCGGCGTTCGAGCAGATTGGGAAAGAGCTCGTAGATTTCGTCGACCGGCATGCCGCCCGCGGCGATCACCGGCGGCAGCATCAGATTCTCTTCGACCGAGAGGCTGGCGAAGATGCCGCGGTCCTCCGGACAATAGGCGATGCCGAGCCGCGCGATGCGGTAGGCCGGCAGATCGCCGATGGCTTGCCCGTCGAAAGTGATGGCGCCGCGCCGCTCGGACAAGATGCCCATGATGGATTTAAGCGTCGTGGTTTTTCCGGCGCCGTTGCGGCCGAGCAGGGTGGCGACTTCGCCCGCCGCCACCGTGAAATCCATGCCGTGCAGCACGTGTGATTCGCCGTACCAGGCTTCGAGCCCGCGAACGTCGAGCAGCGTGTCGGCGGCGGGGCTAAGCATGGCCGGTGCCGGTTCCGAGATAGGCTTCGCGCACGTCGGTATTGTTCGCGACCTCGCGGTAGGGCCCTTCGGCCAAGACGCGGCCACGCGTCAGCACGGTGATGACGTCCGAAAGGTCGGCGACCACCGACAGATTGTGCTCGACCATCAGAACCGTACGCGTCTTCGCGGCTTCGCGCACCAGCGCCGAAATGCGTCTGATGTCCTCCAGACCGAGCCCAGCCATCGGTTCGTCGAGCAGCAACAATGCCGGCTCGAGCGCCAGCGTCGTCGCGATCTCGAGCGCGCGTTTGCGGCCATAGGGCAACTCAGCCGCCAGCAGATCGCCTTGATCGCGCAACCCGACCAGGGCCAGCACCGCGTCCGCCCGGCCGTCGAGATCGGCGATCGCCTCGATCGGGCGCCAGAACTGATACGACGTGCCGAGCGGCCGCTGTAGCGCGACCCGGACGTTCTCGCGCACGGTCATGTGTCGAAACACGGCTGAAATCTGGAACGACCGCACCATGCCCAGGCGCGCGACGTCGGCCGCCTTGGCGCGCGTGATGTCGCGACCCATGAAAACGATCGAGCCGGACGTCGGCTCAAGAAACTTGGTCAGCAGATTGAAGACGGTGGTTTTGCCGGCGCCGTTGGGCCCGATCAGCGCGTGGATCGAGTTGCGGTTGACCTTCAGCGAGACGTCGCGCACGGCGGCGAAGCCAAGGAATTCCTTGGACAGACCGCGCGCTTCGAGAATGATCTCCGCCACGTTCGGTCGCTCCCTAGCCGGGCCGCTTCTGCCGGCGGCCCCTTGCCCCGAAG
>JAGWIH010000091.1 GCA_028866355.1 Alphaproteobacteria bacterium | reverse complement strand
TACTGGTTCGACTGCGTGAAGATGGTCGAGACGATGCGCTGGCCGAACGAATCATAGAGCGCGTTGTCGATGGTCGCCGGCGTCAAGCCGAAGCGCGACGCCGTGGCGCGATCGATGTCGATATAAGCGGACAGGCCGTCGTTCGCCTGATCGCTGACCACGTCGGCAAAGCCGTCGGTCTGGTTGAGCTTGTCGACCAGCTTGGGCACCCACGCGGCCAGCTCGTCCGGATTGGCATCCTCGAGCGCGAACTGGTACTGCGTGCGGCTCACCATCGTGTCGATGGTCAGGTCCTGCACCGGCTGGAGATAAAGCGTCGTGCCGGGGATGTTGGCGGTCTCCTGGCCGAGACGGCGGATCACGGTTTCGACGTCGCTGCGCTGGTTCTTCGGCTTGAGATTGATCAACAACCGGCCGCTGTTGAGCGTCGTATTGGTGCCGTCGATGCCGATATAGGACGAGACGCTGGCGACGGCGGGGTCCTTGAGCACGGCATCCACCAAGGCCTGCTGGCGTTCCGCCATCGCCCCGTAAGAGACGCTGGACGGGCCCTGCGAGATGCCCTGGATCAAGCCGGTGTCCTGCACCGGAAAAAAGCCTTTCGGGATCGCGAGATACAGCACCACCGTCAACGCCAGGGTCGCAGCCGCAACCAGCAACGTCGCGCCCTGGCGATCGAGCACCCATGTCAACGCGCGGCCATAGGCATGGATGAGGGCGTCGAACTTCTCGCGGCTCCAGCGTTGGAAACGGGTTTCCGGCACTTCGCCCGGCCGGCGCAGCAGCTTGGCGCAGGCCATCGGCACCAGTGTCAACGACACGACCGCCGATATCAGGATGGTGACCGCAAGCGTCAGCGCGAATTCGCGGAACAGGCGACCAACAACATCGCCCATGAACAGCAGCGGAATCAGAACGGCGATCAGCGAGATGGTCAGCGACATGATGGTGAAGCCGACCTGTTGCGAGCCGCGCAGCGCCGCGCGCAGCGGCGTCTCGCCTTCTTCAAGATAGCGCGAGATGTTCTCGATCATTACGATGGCGTCGTCGACGACGAAGCCCGAGGCAATCGTCAGGGCCATCAGCGACAAATTGTTGAGGCTGAACCCCAACAGGTACATCGCGCCGAAGGTGCCGACGAGGGACAACGGAACGGAAAGGCTCGGGATGATGGTGGCGCGGCTCGAGCGCAGGAAGACGAAGATCACCAACACGACAAGAATCACTGCCAGCGTCAGCTCGAATTCGACGTCCGACACCGAGGCGCGGATGGTGACCGTGCGGTCGGTGAGCACCGAGACGTCGACCGACTGCGGCAACGACGCCTGAAGCTGCGGCAGCAGCGCCTTGATGCCGTTGACCACGGCAATGACGTTGGCGCCCGGCTGGCGTTGTACATTGACGATCACCGCCGGCGTCGTATTCATCCAGGCACCGAGCTTGTCGTTCTCGGCGCCGGCGACGACATGCGCGACGTCGCCCAGATGCACCGGCGCGCCGTTTTTGTAGGCGATCACCAGACCGAGATAGGCGTTGGGGTCCTGGATCTGGTCGTTGGCGTTGATGGTATAGGCGCGCGACACGCCGTCGAAATTGCCCTTCGGCGTATTGACGTTCGCGTTGGCGATGGTTGTGCGTAAATCGTCGATATTGAGACCGTAGGCGGCGAGCGCGCGCAGATCGGCCTGGATGCGCACCGCCGGCCGCTCGCCGCCGGCGATGCTGACCAAGCCGACGCCGGGAAGCTGCGAAATCTTCTGCGCCAATCGCGTATCGGCCAAGTCTTCGACTTGCGGCAGCTTCATCGTCGCCGAGGTGACCGCCAGCGTCAGCACCGGCGCATCGGCGGGATTGACCTTGGCGTAAATCGGCGGCGCCGGCAGGTCCGACGGCAACAGATTTCCGGCGGCGTTGATCGCGGCCTGAACCTCCTGCTCGGCGATGTCGAGGCTGATATTGAGGCCGAATTGCAGCGTGATGACCGAGGCGCCGGTCGAACTGGTCGACGACATCTGGACCAGGTTCGGCATTTGACCAAATTGGACTTCCAAGGGCGCGGTCACCGACGAGGTCATTACGTCGGGCGAGGCGCCGGGATAGAACGTCGTCACCTCGATGGTCGGATAATCGACCTCGGGCAGCGCCGACAGCGGCAGGAAACGGAAGGCGACGATGCCGACCAGCATGATCGCCGCCATGAACAACGACGTGGCGACGGGCCGTAGGATGAATGGGCGCGATGGGCTGAGCGCCATGTCACCCAGCCGGTGCGATCATGGCTGGGCCGGCGCGGCCGATGCCGACCGCAGGGTGACCTTGGCGCCGTTCTTGAGTTTATCGGCGCCGTCGACCACGACCTTGTCGCCGGCCTGCAGCCCTTTCAGGATTGCGACGTTCTCGCCTGCCGACGGGCCCAGCGTCACAGGCCGGACCGACACCGTATCGTCGGCGCCGACGACATAGACATAGGTGCCGGGTTCGCCGCGTTGGATCGCCGCGCCCGGAATCACGATGACGTTGTTCAGCGTATCGACCGTAATGTGCGCGTTGACGAATTGGTTCGGGAACAGCTGCTCGTCGGCGTTGGCGAACGACGCGCGCAGCTGGAACGTGCCGGTGCTGGTGTTGATGGTGTTGTCGACGCTGGCGAGCGTGCCGTCGGCCAGTTTCGCGGTGCCGGTGCTGTCAAAGGCCGCAACCGCCAGTTTGGCACCGGCGTGAACGCCCTTCAGCACCGCTTCGAGGTCCCCTTGCGGCAGCGCGAACAGCACCGAGATCGGCTTCATCTGATTCAACAGCACGAGGCCGTTGGTGTCGGAGGGCGTCACGTAATTGCCGGGATCGACCAGCCGCAAGCCGACCCGGCCGCCGACCGGCGCAACGATGCGGCAGTAGGAGAGATTGACCCGGGCGGTTTCGACGGCCGCCTGATCGAGCTTCACCGTACCTTCGAGCTGGTGGACTGTCGCCACCTGGTCGTCATAGGTCTGCTTGGCGATCGAGTCCTGCTTGATCAGGACGCCATAACGCGCGAGATCGACGCGCGCCCCGGCTAGTTGCGCTTGGTCACGTTCGAGCTGGCCTTCGGCTTGGTCGAGCGCCGCCTGAAAAGGGCGCGGATCGATCTCGGCGAGGAAATCGCCGGCCTTGACCTCCTGGCCTTCGGTGAAGCCGACGGAAACCAACTGCCCGCTGACCTGGGTCCGCACCGTTACCGAGGCGAGCGGCGTCACCGTGCCGAGCGCGGTATAGACGACCGGCATTTCGCCGGTCGCGGCGGTCGCCGCAACCACTGGCAGCGGCAACGCCGCATGCGGCGTGCTGCGTGGACGCAACGCGATCCAAAGGCCGATGACCACCAGGCCGGCAAGCGCGATCCCGCCCCAGAACATCCGCGGACGGTCCGGGAAGTGCCACTCAAGCATCGCCGCCTCCAGCCGCGCCGGAAACGACTGTCGCACCGCGCGGGTGCATCGTGCCACTCATGCCGGGATCTCCCAGGTCGTGACGTCGGACCGATGCCCGCGCGGCCCCTGTTCGGGTGCTCCGCTAAGGTATAAAAGCGCACGAGATTTGGGAAAGCTTTCGACCATGCATCGATCCCGCCGCAGCTTGCGCCCCTGGGTGAAGCGGCGAAATCCGGCCGGGAACCGCCCCGCTGGTTATAGGCAGTCCCACCCCAAGCGATCCCCTGGAACAGCCGGGAAACAGCCGTATTTTGCGCTCTTCAGCCGGCTCTGCCATGCGTCCGGATGAGGCGCTGGCGCGCTGGAATGCGCGTTTCCAGCGCGACGACTATCTGTTCGGCACGGCACCCAACCGGTTTCTGGCGAGCCAAACCGAACATCTCCGGCCCGGCCAGCGTGCTCTGGCCATCGCCGACGGCGAAGGCCGCAACGGCGTGTTCCTCGCCAAACAGGGGCTCAAGGTGCTGTCGGTCGATTTCTCGCCGGTGGCCCTCGCCAAAGCACGCCGGCTGGCCGCGCACGCGGGCGTCGCGCTCGAAACCGAATGCGCCGACCTGGCGACGTGGGCGTGGGAACGCGAACGCTTCGACGTCATCGCCGGAATTTTCATCCAGTTTGCCGATGCGTCGTTGCGCGCGCGGCTATTTCAAAACATGCGCGACGCGCTCAAGCCCGGTGGCGTGATCCTCATCCAAGGCTATCGGCCGGAGCAGATCGGTTACGGCACCGGCGGGCCAAAGGAGCTCGACCATCTCTATACCGCCGCGATGCTGCGGACCGCGTTCGCCGGTTTCGAAATTCTTCATCTCGCCGAACATGACGAGGCGATCCACGAAGGGACCGGACACGACGGGATGTCGGCGTTGGTCGATCTGGTCGCGCGCAAACCCGATACGCGCAACCGGTAAGGCGGGACGCGGCGTTGGCGCCGCGTCCCGCGAACGGCGGGGCTACAGCGAGCCCTTGAGCTTGGCGCCCGCTTTGAAACGCACGCCTTTGCTGGCCTTGATCTTGATCTCTTCGCCGGTGCGCGGATTGCGGCCCATGCGCGCGGCGCGATGACTCACAGCGAAGGTGCCGAAGCCGGGCAGGCTGAATTTTTGGTCTTTCCTGAGTTCCTTGGCGATCGTGTCGGTAATCGTGTCGACGGCTTCGCCGGCGTCCGAAGTGCGCATGCCGCTTTTCTTGAGCGCGTCGACGAGAACTTGTTTGCTCATTGGGTGGTCCCCTTCCCTTCGCTGCACCGCGCCGCCGCAATGGGCACGGCCTTGTTGGCGAATTCCGTTTGCGTTGTGGTCGAACCCCTGATGCATCCCGCGGCAGGGCGTGGGTCGAGACTTGCACCCGACATGGCGGCAATCAAGACCTTCGCGGCGCGCGATGTCGGTCGACGCGTCATCGCAAACGACGCGTTTTGTCAAGACCGTTGTCGTCTCGCGCCGGAATCGTTCGGCACGCGCCTGCTGCCCGCTGATCGATCGCGCGCGATGGCGGCATCGGCAACATCGGCCGCGGCGATGGCGAATGCGGCGCGGTCGGGCGATGTGCACCGTGAAGTGTCTGTCACGTTTGTAATCGTAGGTCCGCCGTCTTGGCGGCCAACGCCGCACGGCTGGGTGCCCTTATGTTGCGCTGCAATACAAAACCCACATCGCGCTTGCCTTGGCGTGCACGGGCTGTTCAAATATTGGCATACCAAGAAGCGGGCTTGATCCGCCGGGTATGAGTGCAACACCACACACGAGGGGAAGAACATGGCGAGGAGCACGCCCAATCGTTGGGGACAATTAATCACGGCGATCATCTGCATGGTGATGATCGCAAACCTGCAATACGGCTGGACGTTGTTCGTTCATCCGATGGCGGCGGCGAATAAGTGGGTCGTCGCCGACATTCAAATCGGGTTCAGCATTTTTGTTGCGTTGGAGACGTGGCTGACGCCGATTGACGGCTGGCTGGCAGACCGGATCGGTCCAAAGCTGGTGGTAGCGGTCGGCGGCATTTTGGTGGCGCTGGGTTGGATCATCAACGGCGCGGCAACGAGCCTGTCGATGCTGTATGTGGGTTCGGCGCTGACGGGCGCAGGCGCGGGCGCAGTTTACGCGAGTTGCGTCGGCACGGCCGTGAAATGGTTCCCCGACAAGCGCGGTCTGGCGGTAGGCCTGACGGCGGCGGGGTTCGGCGCCGGCGCAGCCTTGACCGTCATTCCGATCCGCGAGGTGATTGCATCGTCGGGCTATTCCACGGCGTTCTTCTGGTTCGGTCTGATCCAGGGAGCGGTGGTCTTCTTGGTGGCGTGGTACCTCCGCAATCCGGAACCCGGCGAGGTGCCGAAGCCGACCGAAGTAAAAGTCATCCAATCGGCATCGAGCTATACGCCGGGTCAGATGCTAGCGACGCCGGTCTTCTGGGTGCTCTACATCATGTTCATTCTGGTCGCGGCCAGCGGCCTGATGGCAACGGCGCAGGTGGCGTTGGTGGCACGCGACTATGGCGTCGCAAGCACCGTCGTCCTCGGCGGCATCACGACCCTGAGCTTGGCACTCCTGGTCGACAATGTCGCTAACGGCGCGGCGCGGCCGCTCTTCGGATGGATTTCGGACAATATCGGCCGCGAGAACACCATGGCGCTGGCCTTCGGCTTGGGTGGCATCGCCTATTGGCTCTTGGGCCAGGCGGGAACCTCGCCTTGGGCCTTTGTGGTTTTTGCGGCGCTGATCTTCCTGACTTGGGGCGAAATCTTCTCGCTCTTCCCGTCGACCTGCACCGATAGCTTCGGGCAGAAATACGCCACCACCAACTTGAGCTGCCTTTATACCGCCAAAGGCCTCGCCGCCTTCCTGGTGCCGATCGCCAACGTCATCAAGGCATCGACCGGAAGCTGGCACATGGTGTTCGTGATCACCGCGATCATGAACTTCGTCACCGTGGCACTGGCGCTCTTCGTGCTTAAGCCGTTGCGCTCGCGGCAAGTTGCGGCGCCAATCGGCCGGGCGGCACCGGCCGAATAGTCCAATACCCTCAACCGATCGGCGGGTGCGGGATAAATTCCCTCACCCGCCGATTTTTTTTATAACGGTTGCATGACCGCCAGCGCCAAATCCGTACCGCCCGCCTTTCCCGAACGCCTCCTTCAAGGCCATCGCGCTTTCCTCAGCGGCCGTTTTGCCGGCGAGCATACGCGTTATGAGACGCTGGCGCGGACCGGACAGCGGCCCGAGATCATGGTGGTCGGTTGCGTCGATTCACGCGTATCGCCGGAGGTGATCTTCGACGTGGCCCCGGGCGAAATGCTGGTCGTACGCAATGTGGCCAATCTGGTGCCGCCGTTCGAGCCGCACCGCGAGACCCAGCACGGCACCAGTGCCGCGATCGAATTCGGCGTCCAGGCGCTCCAGGTGAAGCACGTGGTCGTGCTCGGCCATGCCTTGTGCGGCGGCATTCGGGCGTTTGCGGATGAGCAAAAACCGCTGTCGGATGGCGATTTCATCGGTCGCTGGATGGCGCAGATCGCGCCGGCCGCCGAGGCGCTCGGTGCGCGCGGTTCCGATCACGACGATTATCTGCGTCGCCTCGAACGTGCCTCGGTCGAGCTTAGTCTGACGAATCTGATGACGT
The DNA here is from genome assembly GCA_028866355.1 of Alphaproteobacteria bacterium. Lineage (GTDB taxonomy): Bacteria > Pseudomonadota > Alphaproteobacteria > ATCC43930 > CGMCC-115725 > REEB95. Next base: position 1,047 of record JAGWIH010000091.1, on the reverse strand, counting down.
TCCCGTTTGTCCGCCGGCGCGTCGACGCCGGCACGCTGGCGCTGCACGGCGCCTATTTCGGCGTCGCCACCGGACGGTTGCTGGTGCGCGATCCGGTCAGCGGCACGTTCGAGCCGATGACCGCAGGCTAGGCGCGAAGGATAAGCCTTATTCCGCCGCGACCTTGGCGACGACCGGCTCGACCCGGGCGGCGCAGTACTTGAACTCGGGAATCTTGCCCATCGGATCGAGCTGCGGATTGGTCAGGATGTTCGCCGCCGCTTCGACATAGCAGAACGGGATGAACACCATGCCCGGCGCGATCGCGAGATCGGGCCGCGCCTTGAGCTCGATGGCGCCGCGCCGCGTGACGACGCGAACGATCGCACCCGCCTCGACGCCCATGCGATGCATGTCGCCGGGCGACAGCGAGACATGCGCCTCGGGCTCGAGCGCGTCGAGTACGCTGGCCCGGCGCGTCATCGCACCGGTGTGCCAGTGTTCGAGTTGACGGCCCGTGGTCAAGACCATCGGGTAGTCCTTGTCGGGCTCTTCGGCTGGCGGGCGGATCTCGACGGGAACCAGCTTGCCGCGACCGGACTTGGTCGGGAAGCCGTCACCGAACACGATGTCTTGGCCGGGCTGATCGGGCGCCGGACAGGGATAGGTGACCGAGTTCTCGCGCTCCAGCCGGTCCCAGGTGATGTTGTCGAGCGACGGCATGCCGAGCTTCATTTCGGCGAAGACGTCGGCCGGGCCGGCATAGTTCCAGTTGAGACCGATACGCCGCGCGAGCTCCTGGATGATCGACAAATCGTGCCGTGCGTTGCCGGGCAGCGGCAATGCCTGGCGGCCCATCTGCACTTGACGATTCGTGTTGCTGACCGTGCCGGTCTTTTCCGGCCAGGCCGAAGCCGGCAGGAAAACGTCGGCATAAGACGCCGTCTCGGTCAGGAACAAATCCTGCACCACCAAATGGTCGAGCTTGGCGAGCGCCTCGCGCGCGTGCTGCACGTCGGGGTCGGACATCGCCGGGTTTTCGCCCATGACGTACATGCCGCGGATCTG
>JAGWIH010000090.1 GCA_028866355.1 Alphaproteobacteria bacterium | reverse complement strand
CGAGCGGCGCCGCGGCGTCGCCGATATGCGCGCCGAGCGAATGGATCGCCAGCGAATAGCCGCGATTGCGCGGCAGATGGAGCGACAGGTACGAAATCGCCGCCGGATGCCACATCTGGTTGGATGCGCCGAGCAGCGCCAGACAGCACCACAGCGCGACAAAGCTGCCGGTCGTGCCGAGCAGCGCGAGCGACGCGCTGCCCAACAGCAACGCCAGCAGCTGGTACCGGATGCGCTTGCCCGTCAGGTCGACGACGATGCCGCTCGGTAGATTCGAAATCATCGAGCCGACGTAGTACGCCGTCGCCAGCAAGCCGGCTGCGGTGTAGCTGAGGCCGAGGCTGCGGCTCATCGCCGGCAGCAGCAGGAAGAACGTCGCCGCCGCCCAATGCGTCGCGCCGTGGCCGAGGCTGACGGCGCCGACCAGCGTCTGGGTGCGCAGCGAACGCAGGGAGGAAACGGTTTCAACCGTCATGATCGGGACCGAAGGATACACGTCCGCTGGCGGTTGCCAAGCGCCGGGCGTGGCACGCCACGGTGCGTGTCGCGCCGCAACATGCGGCGGCGCATGGTAATTTTTTTGCCCCCGCACCCAATCTGGGCTCGACGTTTGGTATAGTGCATGTTCTGATCAAAGGACCCTTCGGAGGGGGACCGGAGGACACGCTTCGGGCATGAACGTTCAGCACTTCATCGCCACGCACGGCGCGTGGACATATCCGATCACCTTCGTATGGACCTTCTTCGAAGGCGAGACGTTCGTGCTGTTCGCGGCGTTCGCGGCGGCGGAAGGTTTGCTGAACGCGCCGCTGCTCGCGGTCGCCGCCGGTCTTGGCAGCTTTGCCGGCGATCAGTGTTATTTCTGGATCGGTCGGCGTTTCGGCCTGCGTGTGCTGGCGCGGCAGCCGCACTGGCGCGAGCGTGTCGACAGCGCCCTGGCCTGGCTCAAGCGCTTCGACATCTGGTTCATCCTGAGCTTCCGCTTCATCTATGGCGTACGCAATTTCTCGTCGTTCGCGCTCGGCATCAGCGGCATAGACTGGCGCCGGTTCATGGTTCTCAATTTCACGGCCGCCGGCATCTGGGCGGTCGTTTTCGTCGGCGCGGGCTATCTTTGCGGCCGGGAATTGCGCACGTTGCTCGGGCAAGTGGCGCGCGATTTCGGCTTTGCCATGTTAGCGGGCTTCGCGGTGCTGCTGATCGGCGCGCACGTGGCGCACCGCCTCCATCGCCGGCGCCGGCGGCATTCCATTGCGCACCGTTCGTCATCGGCCTAGAGTTTGGTCAGCAAAAGGGGGACCCATGTGGTTTAAGCGGGGAGTGGCGGCGCTGGCGGCATTTTTGCTGACGGCGAACACCGCGTTTGCGGCATCGAGCTGCTTTCAGAAGGACGCGCTCGAAGCCTGGCAGGCGGTGCGCTACATGACCGAGCTGATGGTCCTCAACGACACCTGCCACATGCATGTCTACGAAGGCTTCATCACAACGAATTACGCGGCGCTTCACGCCTACCATGAGGAGCTGGTCGCGCATTTCCGTGAAGCCGGCGACCGGCATCCCGAAGACACCGTCGACCGCTATGTGACGCATGCGGCGAACGAGGTTTCGGAAGCGGACGGCCAGACACCGACGGCCGAGCTTTGCGCCCAGAAGGCGGACTATTTCGCCAACGCTCAGTCACTCGCCGGCGAGAAATTCCGGCAGTTTGTCTCCGACCTCATGAGCAAGCGGACGAGCGATTTCCGGCCCTGCGTCGACCAACACGCCGCCGCAACCACGCGCTGACCGACGGCGTTAGCGCCGCTGCCAGCGTTCGCTGTCGAGCGCGCCGGTGAGAATGCGCCGCGCAAATAGCGCCGGCGTCAGCGCCTTGAGGCCGTAGGCGAAATGCGGCGCGATGCTGGCGGCAATCGGCGCGAGATTGCCGGCATCGGCCGCCGCCAAAACCGCGCCAACACGCCGGACCAGATCGAGCCGCGTCGCGATCATCAGCGTCGCGCCGAGGCCTCCCGCCCAGGCGCCGAGCGCTTCGGCCTCGGCGGCGGCGAGATCGGCCGGCAACGCCAGAACGATTTCGGCGCCGGCCGCGCTCTTCAACTGCCGTAGACGATCTTCGGCGCCGGTGTCGCCGGGCGTGGCCGCTGGCGTGTCGACGATGACGGTGCGGCGATCGGCGCCGGCGACCATGGTACGTAGCGCGGCTGCGTCGTCCGCAATCGCCAGCGCCATTCCGAGAACCTTGATGTATTCCTCGAGCTGCGCCAGTCCGGTGACGTTGCCGGTATCGACGCTGGCGGCCAGCGCACGGCGTGGATCGAGCCGCGCCGCCAGTTTCGCTACCAGGGCTGTCTTGCCGGCGCCGGGCGGACCGACAACCAGCAGGCCGGGCAGCCGCAGCGCATCGTCGAGCGGCCGAAAGCGGTAATGCGCACCCAGCGCGTGTTCAAGCCGCTCGGCCGGCGACAGCGCGCGATCGGGCGCGGCGGCGTGCGCGATCAAGCGCTCGATCAGCGGCTGCGGCGTGTGCTGCGTGCGCAGCACCTCGGCGAGAAAGCTGAGATCGTCGCTCGGCCAGGCGAACGGCGCGGCGCCCGCGCCGCCGAGCAGCGGCCGGATGCGCCGAATGTCGAAGCCGTCCTCGCCGGAACGCAGCGGCGCCGGCGCGCGGTTTTCTCGCGATGCCGCCATGGCCGAATCATGCGGGCGAGGCGTTAAGAATTGGTGGGCGCCGCCGCCGGCGGCCATTTCAGCATCATCGCGGCCACCGCCGATGCCGCCGACAGAACCGCCATCGCCAGATAGGCGCGACCGCCATAGACGCTGTAAAGCGCCCCCGACAGCGGCATGGCGATGCCGTAGCCGACGCCCGAGATGAGCGCGACGTTGATCGCCTGAACGGTGGCCATGCGCGCGGCTGGAATCGTCCGGCCGAGATAGTGGACGGCGCCGAGGCCGGCACAGGCGATCGTGCCGGCATGCAGCAGCTGCGCCAACACCAGCAAGCGCCAATCGCCCGTCAATGCCAGCACGGTCCAGCGCACCGCGCCGCCCGCCGCACCGAGCACCATCATCGGCACCGGGCCATAGCGCGTCACCGCCCGTGCGCCGCAGTAGAAGAACACGGCCTCGGCGGCCGCACCTTCGGCCCACAGCCCGGCGATCGCCGTGTCCGAGAAGCCTTGTGCCTGCCAACGGAGCGAACCGAAGGCGTAATAGACGCTGTGGCTTGCGGCGAGCAAGGTTGTGGACGCGAGGAATGTCAGAAACTGCGGCGTCAAGATGAAGCGCCAAGTGTTGCCATGCACCAGGTCGGCGCCGAGATGCGTCGCGCCGCGCGGCAACAGAAAGCAGCTGATGACGTTGAGCGCGACCAGCGCGACCACCAGTTCGAGAATGATGTCGGCGGCGCGGCCGTTGACGATATGGCCGCCGAGCAACGTCGCGACGACGAACGTGATCGTGCCCCACATGCGCACCCGGCCGAAATCGATGTGACCGCGCTGTGTCGCGGTGGTCGCCAACGAGTCGGCAACCGGCAGCAAGGCCGCCAGGCTTCCCACGGCGAGCGCGTTGAGCGTCGCCAGCGCGACAAAGCCGTGCGCCCGAAAACACGCCGCATAGCCGGCGACCCCGACGATCGCGAGCCCCAGCATGACGCGGCGCGGATCGCCGCTGCGGTCGGCGACGCCGCCGGTCGCCAGCGTCGCCGCGACTTTGGCCCATTGGCCGATGGCCAGCAGGACGCCGATCTCGCTTGGCGACAAACCGCGCGACGTCAGCCACACCGGCCAGAACGGCGACAAAATGCCGACGGACAGGAAGAAGCCGCCATAGAAGAACGACAGGCGCAGCGCGAGCGACACGGTCGCGGAGTGTGATGGGCACACGGCGCCGGCGCAACCCCGCCTGCGCGCCTTGACAGACTCGGCGCTCGCCCGCCACTCATCGCCGATGGATTGGGCCATCGCCGATTGGGGCGCGCTCGGCGCCCTGGTATCCGTCGTCCTCATCGACGTCGTGCTGGCGGGCGACAACGCGATCGTCGTCGGCATGGCGACGGCTCTGGTGCCGCGGGAGATGCGCCGCAAGGTGCTGTTCGCCGGCATCGGCGCGGCCGCGGTGTTGCGCATTCTGCTGGCGCTGGCGGCTGTCGATCTGCTGACGATCATCGGCCTGACGCTCGCCGGCGGCATCCTGCTGCTCTGGGTGGCGTGGAAGCTCTATCGCGAGCTCGCGGCCCGCGCGCCGCACGGCGCCGCCGCATCGACAAGCGATCGGCGTCACCGCGTTGGCGGCGCGGTGATGCGCATCGTCATCGCCGACCTTTCGATGTCGCTCGACAACGTCTTGGCCGTCGCCGGCACCGCCCGCAACCATCCGTGGATCCTGGCCGGCGGCCTGTTGCTATCGGTGGCGCTGATGGCGGTCGCTTCGCAGCTGTTGGCGAAACTGCTCGATCGCCACCGCTGGATCGCGTGGCTCGGCCTCGCCATCGTCGCCTACGTGGCGCTACGGATGATCGTCGAAGGGTTGCTGCAGGTCGCGGCGGTGTCTTAAGCGGTTTTCTGCGCCGCCCCGGCTGGTGCCGCGAAGAACTGCATGTTGTAGAGCTCGGCGAAAGCGCCGCCCTTGGCGATCAGCGCCGCGAAGCTGCCATCCTCCGCGATCGCCCCGTCTTTGAGCACGACGATGCGGTCGGCGTTGCGCACGGTCGACAGGCGGTGCGCGATGATGAACGTCGTGCGGCCGCGCGTCAGGCGATCGATCCCCGCCATCACCATCGCCTCGGTCTCGACGTCGAGCGCCGAGGTCGGCTCATCGAGAACCAGGATCGGCGCGTCGCGCAGGATGGCGCGGGCGATGGTGAGACGCTGCTTCTCGCCTTCCGACAGCGTCGCGGTATCGCCGAGCACGGTATCGTAACCTTGCGGCAGCCGCGCGATCACGTCGTGGATGCGCGCGAGCCGCGCCGCTTCCTCGATCTCCCGATCCGCCGCCGCGGGCCGGCCGTAGGCGATATTGGCGCGCACCGACATCGGGAAGATGAGCGGCGGTTGCAGCACCATGGCAACCTGCCGACGCAGCGATTTGAGCGTGCGCTCGCGCACGTCGACGCCGTCGATCAGCACGTTGCCGGCCGACGGATCGAAGAAGCGCGGCACGAGCGACAGCAGCGTCGACTTGCCGGCGCCCGACGGCCCCACCACCGCAACTTTGGTGCCGGCCGGCACGCGTAAATCGACCCGGTGCAGCACCGGCATATCGCGGCGATAGCCGAACGCGACGCCACGCCATTCGACGTCGCCGCGGGCGCCCGCGGTCGGAAATTCGCCCGTGCCATCCTTGAGATCGGCTTCAACCTCGAGGATCTCGAAGCAGCGCGTCGCGCCGACCCGCGCGCCGGCGATCAGGCCCCAGCTTTGCGTGAGCTGGTTCACCGGCGCGTAGAGCTGCGCCAAATAGGCGATGAACACGACGAGCTGACCGATGGTGAGCTCGCCCGACAGGACGTTGCGCGCGCCGACATAGATCACCGCGGCGGTGCCAACCGCGACCAGGCCGTTGACCGCGGCCGAATAGAGCGTCTGCCAGCTATAGAGCCGCAACGTCGCGCCCAGGCTCGCCTCACTCGCGCCCATGAAGCGGCGGTACTCGCCCTCCTCTTGGGTGAAGGCCTGGACGATCTTGATCGACTGCATCGCCCATTGGACCAGCGAATAGACCAGCGTCTCGCGTTCGCGCACGTCGGTCGCGACGTCGTTGATCTTGCGATTGAACACGCCGATCAGCACGAACAGCGCCGGCACCACGGTGAGCGACAGCGCGGTCAGCCGCGCGTCGAGCGGGATCAGCACGATCAGCATGCCGCCGAGCAGGATCACCGCCGACAGAATCGGCAACAGCCCGTTCATCAACATGGTCTGCACCGCGAACGCATCGGCGGTGATGCGATGCATCAGGTCGCCGACCTTCTGCCGGCTGTGGAAGGCGAGCGACAGGCGTTGCAGCTGGGCATAGAGCGCGCCGCGCAGGTCGTTGACCATGTTCTGGCCGACCGCGATCGTCGTGCGGTTGTGCAGGAATTCGAGCAGGCCGGCGCCGAGATTGATCACCACCAGGCCGACGCAGGCGATGACGAGCAACGTCGCGGACGACAGGCCGGCGAGCGGTCGCACCGTCACCGCCCTGCCGCCGAGCACGTCGTCGATCACCAGCTGGAGCGGCCACGGCTTCAACAGATTGAAGCCGGCCATCAGAAAGACTTGCAGCAGCGCCCAGGCGAAGCTCAGCCGGTAAGGCCGCAAGAACGGCAGCAGCTTGACCAGCAGGCCCATGCTATTGCGCGGCCTGGGCCAGCGGCTCGGGCGGCGCGCCAGCCGGCGCCAGCGGCTGCAAGCCTTCGCGCCGCGCCACGGTCTCGATGATGCCGTACATCAGGCGGCCGAATTCAAGCGTGCGATAGGCGATCAGCACGGCCTGGCACAGCCCGAGCACGCCGATCACCAGCGCCGCCATCGGCGAATTGAGAATGAGGGCGGCGGCCGTCACCGCGGCCCAGCCGCGCAGCAGGAAAGCCGACAGCCGGGACAGGCGCATGGCGCACCGCACGCGCAGCAAATGCTTGCCGCTGCCGTGATTCTCGACACAGACCAGGACCAGGGCGCGGCTCCACAAGCCGCGGGCGATCTTGAGGTCCCATTCGTCCCAACCCTGATCGGGAATCACGAAATATTTCTGCGGCGCGAGGAAGCGCATCAGGCCGCCGAGCAACACTTCTTTCTCGGCGCCGTGCTCGCTCCAATAGGACAGATAGAATGCGCGCTCGCGCCACGAGCGCCGCGGCGCTTGCGTCGACACGGGTGTCGCGGGTTCAAAGTGCGCCTGCTCCGCCGCTTCGACTTCGCGGAAGCGCCATTTGAGCCGTTCCCAGCCACGTAGCAACGGCCCGAGATAGATCAGCAGCGCGATCAGCGTCCGCGCTTTCAAGCCTTTGAAGCGCTTATCGATGGGCGCCTTGAGCGCGCCATTGATGCACATGACCCAGGTGATGACGATCGGCACGATCAGCAGCGACATCCAGCCGCCGCCGGCCAGGCCGATGACCGCCAGCACGATCGCGACGACGTTCCATTCGAAGGTCAGCGGCAGATATTGGGCCAGCGACGACGATGGCTCATAGAGCGTCTGAAACAGGCCGCGCCCAAACACGCCGGAATAAATCAGCGGTCGTCGCGACAGCAGCAGCGCGGTCGATAGATCGCCGTAGATACGGCCGAGCCATTTCGCTTGGCCGAACAGGTTGAAGCGGAACGGATGCTTGGAATAGACCAGCGCCTCCGCCTTGCCATAGCCCTTCTGCTGGCCGACATAGGCGTCGATGGTATTACGGCGGAAATGCCAGACCATCGCCGCCGGCGCGAAACCGATGGTGTAGCCCGCGTCCTGAAAGCGCCAACAGATGTCGATGTCGTCGCCGGCGGCGCGGAACACGGGATCGAAACCGCCGAGCTGCAAGAGCGTCGCGCGCCGGAACGCCATGTTACAGCCGGCGATGTGCTCGGCCGTGTCGTCGGACAGCAGCACGTGGGTCGGGCCGCCTGGCGACACCGCCACCGCCGCCGCGGTCAAATTATCCTCGGGCGGCGGAAAGTTCGGCCCGCCGCAAGCATGGAGATCGGCCGCCGCCATGCGCGCGACCAGATAGGTGAGCCAATCCGGATCGACGACGCAATCGCTGTCGGTGTAGGCGACGATCTCGCCGGTGGCCGCTTCCGCGCCGACGTTACGCGCGACCGACAGGCCTTTGTTCGGCTGGCTGATGATGCGGCAGAACAGAAACGTCTCCGAGATTGTCAGCGTCCGGTCCTTCGAGCCGTCGTTGACGACGATCACCTCGTAATCGGGATAGCGCAGCTTCTCGAGCGATTCGAGGCACGCTTTCATCGTGCGCTCGGCGTTGTAGGCGCAGACCACGACCGACACGCGCGGCGTGCGCGGCAACGGCGGCGGCATCGCGCCGCGGAAGCACGCCTGAACGACGGCGAAAGCCGGTTTGGGTTGGCGCGCGCGGTCGACCAGCCCGAAGGCCCAGTCTTCGATCAGATGGCCGCCGGTGAACCATTCGTCGGTCCA
>JAGWIH010000383.1 GCA_028866355.1 Alphaproteobacteria bacterium | reverse complement strand
GGCGCGCGCACAGGGCCGAACCGTCGACCGGTCGAGCCGGCCCGACGGACCGTGGTTCTTCCTCAAGACATCGCTGCATTCGATCATCGGTCCCGGCGCGCCGGCGAAACTGCCGGCACGATCGCACCAGGTCGATTGGGAAGCCGAGCTCGGCGTCGTCATCGGCAAGGTGGCGCGCAATCTGCCGGTCGACCGCGCCCACGATGCGATCGCTGGCTATACCATCGTCAACGATCTGTCGGCGCGCGACCTGATGGTGCGCAAGGATCGGCCGCCGGTGATGGTTTATGACTGGATCGGGCAGAAATGCTTCGACGACGCTTCGCCGATGGGCCCGTGGATCACGCCGGCCGCCTTCGTCAAAGATGCCGGCAACCTGTCGATCAAGCTGTGGGTCAACGGTGTGCTCAAGCAGAATTCCAACACCAACCAACTCATCCACAATATCGCCGAGCAGGTGTCATGGCTCAGCGAGCAGCTGACGCTGCGGCCGGGCGACGTGATCGCCACCGGAACTCCTGCCGGTGTCGGCATGCCGCGCGGCGAGTTCCTGAAGAAAGGCGACGTCGTGAAGATCGAGATCGAAGGCTGCGGCACGCTCATCAACCGGATGGCCTGAACCGGCCGCGCGGCTAAAGCGCGCGCTGTTTCGCCGTCACGCCCGACGCGGCGATCACTTCGGGGATGTCGGACGGATTGAGCGGCGCCATCACGTGCGCGCCGGCGATGCCCGGAACCTCGGCCAGCTGCTGCAACAGTTCGATGCAAATGCGCTTGCCCTCGGCGCGCGCGTCCGCCGCCTTCTCAATGCGCTCGACAATGACGTCGGGAATGATCGTGCCGAAGAGCTTCTCTTTCATCCAACGCGCCGAACGCACCGATGGGATCGGCGCGATGCCGATCAGGATTTTGAGCCGCGGCGCGAGACCGAGTTCGACCAGCCGTGCGGCGTAGCGCCGAACCACGCCGATATCCATGCAGAACTGGGTTTGGATGAAATCGGCGCCGGAGTCCGCCTTGCCTTTGAGGCCTTTGGCGTCCCAATCCGGCGGCGGATCGGCCGGCAGGTCGGCGGCGCCAAGGAAGAGATCGAACCCGCCTTTGATTTCGGTGCCGGGCAGCAACTTATGCTCGCACCGCATCTTTTGCGCGGTCGCCAGCAAGGTGCGGCTGTCGAGATCGAACACCGCCTTGGCGTCGGGCTGATCGCCGGCTTTCGGATCATCGCCGCCGAGGATGAGCACGTTGCGAATGCCGAGCGCGACGGCACCCAACAGATCGCTCTGCAACGCGATGCGGTTGCGGTCGCGGCAGGTCATTTGCAGGATCGGCTCAATCCCGCTCTGCACCAGGAAATGCGCCGCGGCCATGCTGGCCATGTGCGATTTCGCGCCGGCTCCGTCGGTGACATTGACCGCCGCCGCCACGCCCTTCAGCGGCAAGGCGCGTGCGATGAAATCGGCGGGATCGGCTGTGAGCGGCGGTGTGACTTCGGCGGTGACGCAGAAGCGGCCTTCATCGAGGCGACGTTGCAGCGTGCTGATCGCCGACGGCGCCGAAGTGCGAGATTCATTGAGGGGAGTCATGCGA
>JAGWIH010000089.1 GCA_028866355.1 Alphaproteobacteria bacterium | reverse complement strand
TCGCTGATCAGCTTCATCACCAGCCCGACCAGCGTGTAGATGTAGAGCGTCGCGAACATCACCGGATAGTCGCGCCCGAGCGCCGCTTGGTAGCCGAGATAGCCCAAGCCATCGAGCGAGAAGATCACTTCGACCAGCAGCGCGCCGGTGAACAGGATGCTGACGAACGCCGCCGGAAAGCCGGCGATCACCAGCAGCATGGCGTTGCGGAAGACATGGCCGTAGAGCACGCGGCGTTCGGTCAGGCCCTTGGCGCGCGCCGTCATCACATATTGCTTGTTGATCTCCTCGAGGAACGAATTCTTGGTCAGCATGGCGAGGCTGGCGAAGCCGCTGATCGTCAGCGCGGTTACCGGCAGAACGATGTGCCAGAGATAGTCGAGAATGCGGTGCGGCCAACCGAAACTCGCCCAATTATCCGAGACCAGGCCGCGCAGCGGGAAAATCGAGAGATAGTTGCCGCCGGCGAACAACACGATCAGCAGCACGGCGAACAAGAACGACGGAATCGCATAGCCGACGATGATGACGCCGCTTGTCCAGATGTCGAAGCGGCTGCCGTCGCGAACGGCCTTGCGAATGCCCAGCGGAATCGAAACCAGGTACGCGATCAGCGTCGTCCACAGGCCGAGCGAGATCGACACCGGCAGCTTTTGCGCGATCAGCTTGATCACCGGCTGATCCTGAAAAAAGCTCTCGCCGAAATTGAAGGTGAGATAGTTCTTCACCATCAGCAGGAAGCGCTCGGCCGGCGGCTTGTCGAAACCATAGAGCTTGTTGAGTTCGGCGATGAATTGGGGGTCGAGGCCCCGCGCGCCGCGGCTTTGGTTGGCGGCCTGCGCCGCCGAAGTCGCGTTACGACCAAGCTCGCCACCGCCGCCCGCTACGCGCGATATGGCGCCGCCGCCGGTGCCCTTGAGCTGGGCGATGAGCTGATCGACCGGCCCGCCGGGCGCCGCCTGCACGATGACGAAATTGACCAGAATGATCGCGAGCAGCGTCGGGATGATGAGCAGAATTCGGCGCAGCGCGTAGGCGAGCATCGGCGCCTATTTCCGCTCCGCCGCCAGCGCGGCGGCGCGCGCCTTATCGTACCACCAGGTATTGAGCGCCAGACTATAGGGCGGATTGTCCTTCGGCCGGCCGAACTTGTCCCAATAGGCGACGCGGAAGCTGCCTAAATACCAATTGGGAATGACGTAATAACCTTCGAGCAGAACACGATCGAGCGCATGGACGCGGGTCATGAGACTCTGCCGGTCCGGCGCATTGATGACGAGATCGACCAAATCGTCGACCGCCTTCGATTTGATTCCCAGATAATTCTGGCCGCCCGGTGCGTCACCCGATTGCGACGACCAGAACTGCCGCTGCTCGTTCCCGGGCGACAGCGACTCGCCGAAATCGACGACGGTCATGTCGAAATCATAGTTTTGCATGCGGTTCTCGTACTGCGCCGGATCGATGGTACGGACGTTACAGACGATGCCGATACGCGCCAGGTTCTGGGCAAACGGCAGCACCACACGCTCGAACTCGGGCTGCGCGAGCAGAAATTCGAACTGGAACGGCTGGCCTTGAGCGTTGACCATCCTGCCGTTCTTCACGGTCCAGCCAGCTTCGGCCAGAAGCTTGAGCGCCGCGTGCAGATTGTCGCGGATATCGCCGCTGCCGTCGGTCGTTGGTGCCTTGAACGCGGTGGTAAAGACCTCGTCGGGAATCTGGCCGCGGTACTTGTTCAGGATCGCGAGCTCGGCCGGACTCGGCAGGCCTGACGAGGCGAGGTCCGAATTGGCGAAGTAACTCTCGTTGCGCTTATAAGCGCCGTAGAACAACGTCTTGTTGGTCCACTGGAAGTCGAACAGATAACCGAGTGCCTGGCGCACGCGGCGGTCTTGGAACAATGGCCGCCGCAGATTGAAACCGAAGGCCTGCATGCCCTGCGGCACCTTGTTCGGAATCAGCGCCTTCTTGATCCAGCCTTTGGTCAGCGCCGGGCTGTCGTAGCCGATCGCCCAATTCTTGGCGACGTTTTCGCGCCTTATGTCATAGGCGCCGGCCTTGAACGCTTCGAGCGCGACCGATGCGTCGCGATAATAGTCGTAGCGTATCTCGTCGAAATTATAGCGGCCGACGTTGACCGGCAGATCCTTGCCCCAATAATCCGCGACGCGCTGATAGACGACGTAGCGGCCGGGCTGAAAGTCGACAATCTTGTACGGCCCGCTGCCGAGCGGCACATCGAGCGTCGTCTTGCCGAAATCGTGCTTGGACCAATAGGCCTTCGACAGCACCGGCATCTCGCCGACGATCGACGGTAGCTCGCGGTTGGTTCCGTTGCGGAACGTGAACTTCACGCGACGCGGACCGAGTGCCTCGGCTTTCAACACATCTGCGTAATAGATTCGCCACGAAGGGTTGCCCTTCGCTTTGAGGTTATCGAACGTCCACACCACATCATCGGCGGTGATCGGCGAGCCATCCCAGAACCGCGCCTGCGGCCGCAGGTTGTAAATCACCGACTTCTTGTCGGGTGCGACCTCGACGCTCTCGGCAACGAGCCCATAGGACGACGCCGGCTCGTCATCCGATCCGGCCATCAGCGTGTCGAACATCAGATCAATGCCGGCGGCGGGCACGCCCTTGAGGATAAACTCGTTGAAAGAATCGAACGTGCCGGTCGCCGCATATTTGACCGATCCGCCCTTGGGCGCGTCCGGATTGACATAGTCGAAGTGCTTGAAGCCGGCGGGATATTTGAGATCGCCGAACAGCGACAGGCCGTGTTGTGCCTGGGCGTACGCACGGGTCGAGGCGCCTGCGAGCGCAACGGTCAACGCGAGAATCAGCGCGAGGGTGCGTTTCATGGCGGCGCTACTTTAGTCGGCCGCTTGCGCCGCCGGAATCGTTATTTGCCCGCCAGCGCCGACCGCGCCGCGGCCGCCAAGGCCGGATCGCCGGCGGCGACCACGCGGCCGTCGGAGCGCAGTGACAACGCCTCGCCGGTCCAGTCGCTCATCTCGCCGCCAGCGCCTTCGACCACCGGCACGAGCGCGCAATAGTCATAGGGCTTCAATCCGGCTTCGATCACCAGATCGATGAAGCCGGCGGCCAGAAGCCCGTAGGCGTAGCAATCGGCGCCGAAGCGCGCGAGCTTCACCGCCTGGCGCACACGCGCAAATGCCTGGGCGTCGCCGCCGTCGAACATCTCGGGCGAGGTGGCGAAGAGCATCGCGCCGCCGAGCGTCGAGCACGCGCGCGTCGCGATCGGCTTGCCGTTGAGCGTCGTCTTGCGTCCGTCGGCGCCAATCCAGCGTTCGCGCAGAATCGGCTGATCGATCACGCCGAGCACGGGCGCACCTTTGAACGTCAAGGCGATCAACGTGCCGAACAGCGGCACGCCCGAGATAAAGGATTTGGTGCCGTCGATCGGATCGAGCACCCAAACATAATCGGCCTCGGGCCGCGTGCGGCCGTGCTCCTCGCCGAGCACGCCGTGATCGGGAAAGCGCGCCTCGATCAACGCGCGCATCTCGGCTTCGGCCTCGCGGTCGGCGACCGTCACCGGCGTTTCGTCGGGCTTGATTTCGATGGTCAGGTTGCTGCGGAAATAGCGGCGGATGACGGCGGCCGCCTTGTCGGCGAGCGCGCCAGCAAGGGCCAGATGTGCGGCCGTGACCCGTTCCGACATGGCGCCCTTATTCTAGGGCGTTTACGGCTACTTGCTAGAGGGCTGCGCCTTCGGCAGCGGCTGCGGATGATCGCTGAGCGAATTGAGGTAGGCGATGATATCCGCGCGATCCTGCGCTTTCGCATCGCCGGCAAAGGTCATCTTGGTGCCAGAGGCGAAATGCTGCGGATTGGTCAGCCACTCGTCGAGATTCTCGAACGTCCAGGTCTGGCCCTTGCCCTTGGCCTTGAGGGCATCGGAGAAGGCGAAGCCGTTGCGACCCTCGGCAATCGCTGATCCCACGACGCCGTAGAGGTTCGGCCCAATTTTGTTGGGACCGCCTTTATTGAAGGTATGGCAGGCCTGGCAAACAGCCGTGTGGGCCTTACCGGTGTCGACGTTCGCGCTCGCGAGCAACTTATCAATCGACGGGGGCGACGGCGACGCATTGGATTGCCCACCGCTCGCGGACGCCGCGGCGGCCGGCTTCGCCGATTCCGGCACTGCCGTCGGCAGCGGCTGCGGATGGTCGCTCAGCGAATTGAGGTAAGCGATGATGTCGGCGCGATCCTTCGCCTTCGGATCGCCGGCGAAGGTCATCTTGGTGCCGGACGCGAAATGCTGCGGATCGTCGATCCAGTCGTTCAAATTATCGACGGTCCATTTTTGCCCTTTGCCCTTGGCCTTGAGCGCGTCCGAGAACGCGAAACCGTTGCGGTCCTCGGCGATCGGCGCGCCGACGATGCCGTAGAGATTCGGACCAATCTTGTTGGGTTCGCCCTTGTTGAACGTATGGCAGGCCTTGCAGACCGACGTGTGGGACTCACCGGATTGGACGCTGGCGCTGGCGAGCAGCGGCTCAATCGGCTGTAGACCGGCCGGCGCCTGCTGGTTCGCCGACGTAGCTTCGGGCGCCGCGGCGACCTCGTAAGCGTTCTTCTTGAGCGGCGTCGGATTGACGAGATTGGAGGCGATGATGCCCGACACGAAAGCGACGATCATCGCCGCCAGTATCGCGCCCGCAATTTTGTTCATCTCGAAGGACATGCGAAACCCGATCCCCCTGGTACGGCTCGGCCGGCAGGAAACTCAATTTCCTCCGCCAACTCAAACGAAATCTGCCGGAAAAAGGCTGGTTGCAGGGCCTGGCTTCCGTGCGGCATAACGCCGCAAGACGAAAGCCAAAACCCTGAACCCGATCATCCTCATTCCCGCGCGTCTGGCCTCGACGCGACTGCCCGACAAACCGCTGGCAACAATCGGCGATGCGCCGATGATCGTCCAGGTGTGGCGGCGCGCCACTGAAGCGGACATCGGGCCCGTCGTAGTCGCAGCCGCCGACACGGCAATCGTCGACGCGGTCACCCGCGCTGGCGGCCGTGCGGTGTCGACTCGCCCCGACCATCCGTCCGGATCCGACCGCATCTTCGAAGCCCTTCAAACACTCGATCCGCGCATGACGCACGACGTGGTGGTGAACGTGCAAGGCGATCTGCCGCTGCTCGACCCGCGGGCGATTCGTAGCGCGCTGGCGCCGCTCGCCGATCCGGCGTGCGACATCGCGACGCTCGCCGCCTTGCTCGAAGCCGGCGAGATCGACAGCCGCAGCGTCGTCAAGCTGTGGGCGGATTTTGGCGACAAGACCATCGCCCGCGCTCGCGCCTTTTCGCGCGCCGCAACGCCACCGCCTGGCGGCGGCAGGCCGCATCATCATATCGGGCTCTATGCCTATCGCCGCGCCGCGCTCACCCGGTTCGTCGCATTGCCACCCAGCGCCGCCGAAAAACGCGAAAACCTCGAACAGCTGCGCGCGCTCGACGCCGGCATGCGGATCGATGCCGCGCTCGTTGACGCGGTGCCGTTCGGCGTCGATACTCCGGCCGACCTCGAACGCGCCCGCGCGCTGATGCGGACGCGGCCGGACCCCGCCCGCCCATGACCGCCAACCGCCGATCCTCGCGCCGCATCGCCTTTCAAGGCGCACCCGGCGCTTATTCCGACCTCGCCTGCCGCCATGTCTTTCCGAAAATGACGCCGCTCGCGTGTCCCGGCTTCGAGGACGTCATCGCCGCTGTGCGGCGCGGCGGTGCCGAGCTCGCCATGCTGCCGATCGAGAATTCGGTCGCCGGCCGCGTCGCCGACATCCATCACCTGCTGCCCGATTCCGGTCTCCACATCGTCGGCGAACATTTCGAGCGCGTGAAGCATCAGCTGCTCGCGCTGCCCGGCGCATCGCTCAAGACAATCAAGATCGTGCGCAGTCACGTGCACGCGCTGTCGCAGTGCCGCCGTCTGATCCGGAAGCTCGGCCTCAAAGCGTCGGTGAGCGCCGACACCGCCGGCGCCGCCGCGGAACTCGCGAAAAGCGGCGACAAGCACGTGGCGGTGATCGCCTCGGAGCTCGCCGGCCGCATCTACAAGCTGAAGACGTTGAAGCGCAACATCGAGGACGCCGGCCACAACACGACGCGGTTTCTGATCATGGCGCGGCAGCCAAAAAAGCTGGCCGATAACGGCCGCCCCGTCGTCACGTCGTTCGTCTTCCGCGTCAAGAACGTGCCGGCGGCGCTCTACAAGGCGTTGGGCGGCTTTGCCACCAACGGCATCAACATGACCAAGCTCGAAAGCTACATGGTCGGCGGCGAATTCACCGCGACGCAATTCTACGCCGACATCGAGGGCCACCCCAATTCGCGGCCGGTGCGGCTGGCGCTCGAAGAGCTCGATTTCGTGACGCGCGAGCTGAAGGTCCTCGGCACCTATCCGGCGCATCCCTTCCGCCTCAAGGCGGCGAAGCGTACGCCCGGCGATTCGTAAGCCGCACAAAGCTGCTGTCGTCGGTCTTGCGCGGCTGACGGGATCGCCTGATATAGTGGCCTGGGAGGCTGGCGGCGGACAGGCCCCTCGCCAACCCGGTCAGGTCCGGAAGGAAGCAGCCGTAACGAGTTCCGGCCTGGGTCGGCGTTCAGTCTCCCACCGCGGCTCCCACGGAGAGGCAGGCACATGAGCGAGCCGGGCGGCGTCTATCGCGTGCTCGCGCGCAAATACCGTCCGACCAATTTCGCCGAGCTCATCGGCCAGGAGGCGATGGTCCGGACGCTCGCGAATGCGATCGCGACCGGTCGCATCGCTCATGCTTTCATCCTGACGGGCGTCCGCGGCGTCGGCAAGACGACCACCGCGCGCATCATCGCCCGCGCTCTCAATTGTATCGGACCCGACGGCAAAGGCGGGCCGACGGTCGAACCGTGCGGCCAGTGCGAGCATTGCCGCGCCATCGCCGAAGACCGTCACGTCGACGTGATGGAGATGGACGCGGCGTCGCGCACCGGCGTCGACGACATCCGCGAGCTGACCGACGGTGTGCGCTACAAGCCGGTGTCGGCGCGCTTCAAGATCTACATCATCGACGAAGTGCATATGCTGTCGAAAAACGCCTTCAACGCATTGTTGAAGACGCTCGAAGAGCCGCCGCCCGACGTTAAATTCATCTTCGCCACCACCGAAGTGCACAAGGTGCCGGTGACGGTATTGTCGCGTTGCCAGCGTTTCAGCTTGCGCCGTGTGCCCGCCGACATGCTGGCGCAGCATTACGCCAAGATCGCCACCGCCGAGAAGGTCGCGGCCGAGAGCGGCGCCATCGCGCTGATCGCGCGTGCGGCCGACGGCTCGGTGCGCGACGGCCTCTCGATCCTCGATCAGGCGATCGCGCTCGGCGCCGGCACGGTGACCGAAACGGCGGTGCGCGACATGCTCGGCGTCGCCGACCGCGGTTTGGTGTTCGACCTGCTCGAAACCGTGCTCAAGGGCGACGCCGCCGGCGCAGTGCAGCGCATGGACGACCTCTATCAGGGCGGCACCGATCCGGCGATGGCGCTGCAAGAGCTGCTCGACCTGACCTACCACCTGACGCGGCTGAAGCTCGCGCCCGATTCGGGCGAGGAATTCGAAGGCGGCCGCAATCGCGCCCTGCCCTTGGCCCAGAAGCTCGGTATGGCCGAGTTGGCGCGTGCCTGGCAGATGCTGCTTAAAGGTTTGGGCGAAGTGCAGAACGCGCCGTCGCCCATCCAGGCCGCCGAAATGGTTCTCATCCGCCTAGCCTATGTCGCGGACTTGCCGGCGCCGGCCGATCTGATCAAGGCGCTCGAAAGCGCGGGCAACGGCACACAAACGCCGGCGAACGGACCGGGACCCGGCCCGCGCGTTGCGCCGGCGCCGCGCGCGTCGATCGAATCGGGCGTCGCCACCGCGCCGCGGATGCAACCGCGCGAAATGCCGGCGCCGGAATCGCTGCCCGCCGCGCCGCAAAGCTTCCTCGACGTCGTCCGTCTGTTCGAGCAGAAGCGCGAGCCGCTGCTGCGCAGCCATCTCTACGGCAACGTCCATCTCGTGCGCTTCGAGGTTGGCCGGATCGAATTGCGGCCGACCGAAGCGGCGCCGCGCGACTTGCCCAATCGCCTCGGCCAGCTGCTGACCGAATGGACCAGCCGGCGCTGGATCGTCAGCGTTTCGGGCGAGAAAGGCGAAGCGACGCTGCGCGAGCAAGATACGGCGCGCGCCGCCGGCCTCAG
>JAGWIH010000088.1 GCA_028866355.1 Alphaproteobacteria bacterium | reverse complement strand
CAGCCGCACCGCCTCGTCGATGACCGGCGCCAGCACCGCGGCCTCCAGCCGCAGCTCGGTCTTGCCCGACTGCAGCTTGGCGATATCCAGAATGTCGTTGATGATGGTCAGCAGGTGCTCGCCGCTGCGCCGGATCAACGTCGCATACTCCCGATACCGCGCCGGCTGCGGCCCAAACATCCCCTGCTCGATGATCTGCGAAAATCCAATCACCGCGTTCAACGGCGTGCGCAATTCGTGACTCATATTCGCCAGGAATGAGCTCTTGCTGCGATCGGCGCGTTCGGCGATTTCGCGCGCCTGGCGCTCGAGGCGCTCACTGCGCCTTATCGCCTCCTCTTGCTGCTTCAGACGCGTGATATCGGTGTAAAAGCACGCGGTGCCGCCGTCGGCGGCGCGCCGCTCGCGCGTCAGTAGCCAACGCCCGTCGCTCAGGCGCTGGACGATCTCCGTCGTGGCCTGGCGATGCGCTCGCACGCGCTGCTCGATCAGTGCTTCGCGTGCCTTCTCGTCGTTCGCGTCGGCCCAGCCGCCGGTTTCGGCGACTTGCCGGATGATGGTCTCGAAGCGTGCGCCGGGCACGACCAGCGGCTGCACGGGCGGCGTGTAATATTCGACATAGGTGCGGTTGCACAGCACCAAACGGTCGTCGGCGTCGTACAGCGCGAATCCGCCGGGCGTGCTTTCGATCGCGTCGTGCAGCCGGATCTCGGCGGTGCTACGCGCGCTCTCCTCGGCGGCGAGCCGCCAAGCAAGCCAAAACGCCACCACCGTCACGATCGCCATGATCCCGGAATCGAAGATCAGGAAATTGCGGAACGCGGGCGACATCCAGACCGGCGGGCCGGCCACGATCAGTTGCAACGGGAAGCCGTCGACTTCGCGGATGGCCAGGATGTCGTGCGCGTACCGCACCAGCGCCTGATTGACCGTGGTGTCGGTGCCGATGCCGGTGCCGGCGAGAATGGTGCCATCGCTCTCGTGCACCAGGAGCGCCATCGTGTTCGACAGCGTGCCCGGCATCGCCGCGAAATAGGATGGCTCGACAATGGCGACGACGGTGCCAATCCGTGTACCTGCCTCGTCGGCGATCGGCCGGCTCATGCCGAAGTACGGCACAACGCCGGCCCCGGAAACGAGATCGCCGATGCACAGGCCGGATTCGCTGACGCTCGTGAATCCGGCAAGATACCGCTGGTCGGCCAGGGCACGCGGCGCTGGCGGATAACCGGACGAGTCGAGCACGACCGTGCCGTCGCGACCCAGCACCAACAGCGCCCGTACCGACGGCGGGCGCACGCCTTCGTCGGTTAGCGTCGCTTGGTCAATCGGCCCCCGCGTGCCGATTGCCATGCTGGCCTTTAGCCGCGTCGCGGTTGCCGCCAAAGCGGAATCGATCGCGCCAAAGGTCTGACTGGCCTGCTCGGCCAACATCGTCGCGGTCGCATCGCGAGTGGCAGCTTCACGTGCGGCGGTCGTTGAATAGAAATGATAGACGAAAAATGCATTGGCACCGTGCAGGAACGCAATCAGCATGACGGTGACGATCAGGATGCGCGGCGCGAGCAGCCGTCGGCGCGCGCCATCAGCCATGCCGACGGACATGCGGCTCGAATCAGCCCGCCTGATGAAACGCCACACGGTCATCTCGGTGCGAAAGGCAGTAACCCTCAATCTACGAGGGTAGTCCGCGCGGGCTTAGCACCGAGTTAACCCCTTCGAACGCCTGTCGGTTATGATTAAAAAAATCTAAACCGGAGTCCGTCGTGTCCGAAGTTCAGCCCACAAGCCCGAATGTCGCGTTGCTTGGCCGCCCCGGTGGCCGGGCCATGCTGGATACGCCGGCGTTGGTGGTTGATCGCGCGGCCCTCGACCGCAACATTGCCGCCATGGCGGCGCATGCGCGCGCCGCCGGTATTGCATTGCGGCCACACATCAAGACCCACAAATCTGTCGCCATCGCACGGCGCCAGCTGGCGGCCGGCGCGCTCGGCGTGTCGTGCGTCACGCTCGGCGAGGCCGAGATCATGGTGCGCGCCGGCATCCCGGGCGTGCACCTGACGTCGCCGCCGGTGACGGCGGCAAAGCTCGCACGGCTTGTCGCCTTGGCGCGCGCGCCGCATCGCGGTCTCAGCGTCGTGATCGATCACGCCGATACCGTCGCCGCGCTCAGCGCGGCATTGCTCGGGGCGTCGGCACCGCTTGCCGTGCTGATCGACGTCGATGCCGGGCAGGGCCGCACCGGTTGCACCATCGAAGCGGCGCCGGCACTGGTGCGCGCGGTGCAGGACGCGCACGGTCTTCGCCTGGCTGGCATTCAGGCTTATGCCGGCCATCTGCAACATGTCGCGATCCGTGCCGAGCGGCGCGAGCGCAGCCTGCGGCTCGCCGAGCGCCTGCGTGGTTTGTTGCGACAACTGGCGGCGATGGATCTGCCGGTGCCGATCGTCACCGGCGGCGGCACCGGCACCTTCGATCTCGATCCGGAAGCGCGCGTCTTCACCGAGCTCCAGGTCGGTTCCTACGTCTTCATGGACGTCGAATATCTCCAGGCGCTCGCCGACGGGCGCAACGCGCCGCCGTTCGAAACCGCGTTGTTCGTCGCGACGGCGGTGATCGGCGTCAATCAGCCCGCTTATCTCGTGACCGATGCCGGCCTCAAATGCTTTGCCACCGAAGGTCCCCGGCCCGAACCGGCGCGCGGCGCGCCTTCGGGCAGCCGCTACGCGTTCTTCGGCGATGAGCACGGCAAACTGTTCGTGCCGACGGACGCCGCGCGACCGGCACTTGGCGCGGTGATCGAATGCGTCACGCCGCACTGCGATCCGACCGTCAACCTGCACGATTTTTATCACGTGGTCGACGGCGACACGTTGGTCGAAATCTGGCCGGTCGATGCGCGCGGCAAGCGCTAGACTATTTCGCCGCGAACGCCTCGACCTCGACCAGCCATTCGGACTTCACCAGCGATTGCACCACCACCGTGGTTGAAACCGGGCGCGCCGTGCCCAGAATCTTCGCGCGCACTTCGCTGTAGCCGGCGATATTTTCCTGTTTGGTCAGGTACGTGTTGATTTTGACCAGATTGTCGACGCCCATGCCGGCCGATTCGAGGACGTTGATGACGTTGCGCCAGACCTGCTCGGTCTGCGCCTTGATTCCCTGTGGCGTCGTGCCGTCTTTGGCGACGGGAATCTGGCCGGCAATGAACAGCACGCGCTGTCCGGCCGGGATCTCGACACCCAGGCTATAGGGGCCGTTTGGCGGCGGCGATGCCGCGGGATTGTGGATTTTCATGCTCGTCTCCGCCAGGAAGGGGTCGCCGGAATGGCGGCGTCATCGAAAACCCCGGCGCGTGGGGTGTCAACCGCCTGCCTGACGCACGTGTCCGCCGGACTTGGGCGGGCACCATGCCGCCGGTATAATGCCCCTGCGACGGGCGGAGGCAGAATGAAAGCGATCCTCGCTGTAGTGGGCGACGGCGCCGCAGAAGTGGTGCTCGAAACCGCAATCCTGGCCGCGCGCCGGTTCGACAGCAAAATCACCGGGCTCAACGCGCTCGCCAGCGAATATGCGGTCGTCTTCGGCGGCGAGATGGGGTTCTCGATCTCGTCCGAAGTTGACCGCACGCTCGAGCGCGAAGGCAGCGAGCGGCGTACCCAGGCGCGCAACCTGTTCAATACGGTGATGCGCAAGCACGGTATCGCGGCCGCCGGCGCCGGTGTGACCGCGGAGTGGCGCGAGGAAGCGGGCCGCCAGAACGCAATCGTTGGCGCGCTCGGACGCGTCTATGACCTGATCGTCGTCGAGCAGCCGGACAAAGCGGCTTCGTTCGCCGAAGCAACGCTCGAAGACGCGCTGTTCGAAAGCGGCCGGCCGGTGCTGATGGCGCCCAAGACGCCGCCGGCGACCGTGGGCGAGCGCGTATTGGTGGCCTGGAACGGCAGCACCGAGACCGCGCGAACGATCGCGGCAGCGATGCCGTTCCTCAAGCGCGCCGCACGGGTCGAAGTGGTCAGCGTCGCCAGCGCCTTCGTACCGGGGCCAAGCGGCGACGAGCTGGTGCGCAATTTCAAGGTGCACGGCATTACCGCGGTGTCGCGTCACATCGCCGTCGGCAACAAACCGGCCGGCGAAATCTTTCTCGACGAGGCGCAAACCATGCAGGCCGATCTCCTGATCAAGGGCGCGTACACGCAGAGTCGGCTGCGCCAGATGATTTTCGGCGGCGCGACTCGGCACGTCATCCTTAACGCCAGTATACCGGTCCTGCTCGCGCACTAATCGCTGCGGCGCGCGCCGATTTAGCCGCCGAACATCCTTAACGCTTAAGAGTTTGATAAATCACCGCGGCGTAGCCTCGCGTCGTTGGGGGCTGGGTTCATGGATCAATGCGACGACGCCGCGGGACAATTTCGCGATTTATCCAAGACGGCGGACGATTTCGACGAGACGTCGGTGGATAGACTGGCGGACGACCATGCGCGTCGGCGCGACGGCGTTTTGCGCCACGTGGTGCGCGCGATACGCGATGAGCCGCAGCCCGAAGGGGCGCTCACGGCCATCCTGGCGGCGCTCGGCCTGGCGCTCGACGCGGCCGGCGGCGCGAGCCTACGCCATGGCGCCGAAGGGCCGCTGCATATCGCCGCGAGCTGGGGCGCGAAGCCGCCGCCGGCAGTGTTGTCGGCGGTTCGGGCCGGATTGGAGCGCGACGGCCGCGTCGCGCTCGCCCACCGTCTGGCGCAGATCGTCGCCCAGCCGATCCTGTATCGCGGCGAAACCAAGGGCGCGTTGCTGCTCTGGCGATCCGCCGAGCGCGCGGTTTTCGCAGCGGCCGATTGCGCGCTGCTCGCCGACGTCGCCGACCATCTCGGAATCGTCCTGGCGCAAGTCGAAGCCCGCGAACGCATCGACCACCTGTCGCGCACCGATCCGCTGACCGGTCTCGCCAACCGTGCGGCGTTTTTCGACGAATTCACGCGGCGGCTCAGCCGCCTCGATCGCAGCCGGCCGACAGCGGCACTGCTCTATGTCGACGTCGCCAATCTCCGCCGCGTCAACGCGGTGCGTGGCCCGGACGCCGGCGACGCCGCGCTGTCGGCGTTGTCGGGCTTGTTGCGCGAACATACGCGGCCCGGCGACCTGATCGCGCGTTTCGGCGGCGGCGAGTTCGTCCTGTGGATCGAGCGCATCGATCCGGCCGGTGCGCGGGCGCGTGCCGCGGCGTTGGCCGCCGCCGCCGCGCGGCTGGCGCCATTTGCCGGCGTCGCCGAGCCTGCATTCGGCATCAGCGTCGGCGTGGCGCCGTTCGATCCAGGCCGCAGTGAAAACGTGATGCAACTGGTGCTGCGCGCGGCGGCCGACGCGGCGCGGGCAAAAGAAGAGGGAGGCGAGCTTTGGCCCGCCTCCCTGCCGGCTTAGTTCACACCTTCGTTTCGCGGCGGCGTCGCCGTCTTATTCGAAGGTGATGACGACCACGCGATTGCGCGGCTCGCGCACGCCGTCAGGCGTCGGCACCAGCGGCTGACGCTTGCCAACCCAGCGTTCGTCGACGCGGTTTGCGGCCACGCCTTCGTGCTGCAGTTGAGCGCGGACGGTATTCGCCCGGCGATGCGACAGCCCCATGTTGTAGGCGTCGGTGCCGGCGGCGTCGGCGTGTCCGACCAGCATGATGCGCATGTGCGGGTCGGCCTTCGCCTGGGCCGCGACCTGCTGCAGGACCTTCAATGTGTCCGGCGTCAGGTTGGATTTATTGAACGCGAAGTAGACCCGGAATTCATGCGCCGCCACGGGCTGGCCCTCGAGCCGCGCCAGATTGGCGAAGAACTCGTTGTGGCAAGCGCCGGTCATCGCCGTCCACCACGATTTCTCGGTATGCGTCACCCAACAGTCGAAATCGACCTGGGTGCGTGCCGCGAGGTCCGGTTGCCGCTCGCGTGCGCCGGCGTCGAGCACGCGGACCAGCCGCGCACGCGCGTCGTTCAGGATCTTCGGATAGCCTTCCTTCGCATCCCACGGCGTCGCTATCGCCCAATTGCCGACGTTCTCGGGCGGCACGACTTCGCCCTTGCCGGCGGCGATGCTCTTGCGCGCGTAATAGTCCGTGTCCTCGTAGTCGCCCTTGCGGTTGAGCAGATTGCCGGCGTAGTCGGCGTAGTTACGCGCCAGAGCCTGATTGAACGCGCTGCCGGTGGGCGCCGCGCTTTGCGCGTCCGGCAAGGTGACGTGATACGAGTAATAGTTGCCGCGCAGCGGCGGGCTGTATGACCAGCCGTCACACCCTGCGATCAGCAGGCCGACAGCCAGAAGGACAAAGTACTTACCGAACGGGTTAAGGCTTTTCATCATGGTTCAGTCCCCATTCTTTGGTGATCAATCGTGCGCCGCCGTGTGACATCCCGTCACCGCCGGGGCGTTGTGATTCGTCGCCAGCATCAAACGTAACCAGTCCAAAAAAGTCTCCCGATCGACGTGAAACGTTTCGGCACTTCGCCGTTTGCATGTTGCGGCCAAGCCGCGTTGCCGTCGCACGACGACGGCGGGGACCAGATGATGTCACGAATGATGGCTTTACTGTGTCAGTGGGCAGGAAGTTTCGTCGTTGTGGCTTTGCTGCCACGCGCAGTCCGGGATTTCCGTCGCGGTTCTCGATGATTCTACGGATCAGTGGTGTGCCACAGGCATGCCGGCGCAGTCGCACGCGCGACCCGATGCGTGACGCGACGCGTCAGCGCGTTTCGCCGGGTGCCGCCGCGCCGCTCGGTTGTTGAATCTCGATCAGCGCGCCGTCGCGCACCGCGCGGAAAAAGCAGCTGCGCGTGCCGGTGTGACACGCGACGCCGCTCTGATCGATCAGCACGAGCAACGCATCGCCGTCGCAGTCGACCCGCAGCTCGACCAACCGTTGCACATGGCCCGAGCTTTCGCCTTTGCGCCAAAGCTGCTTGCGCGAACGCGACCAATAACAGACGCGTCCGGTCTTGAGCGTCTCGGTCACCGCGTCGCGATTCATCCAGGCGAGCATCAGCACCTCGCCGCTGTCGTGCTGCTGCGCGACCACGGGAATGAGTCCGTCGCTGCCGAAACGCAGGGCCGCCAGCAGCTGTGACGCGTCTTGCGTCGCGCCTTGGGTCATCGCTGATCTCCCGATTTTACCGCGCACATCCTACCGCCCGTCCGGCGGCGGGGCGAGAGGCGCGTCAGCTGCGCCAACGCAGCACGCGGCCTTTGACCGGATTGACGAAGGCGCGGCCGGTGCCGCGGGCGCGGCGGTATTCCTGCTTCAGCTGGTAATACCATTTGGCCTGGGTGTCCGCGTCGTTGATGAGCATCAGCGACGGATCGTGCTTCAAGCCTTCGCTTTGCATCACCATGATCCGCCGATCCTGGTTGAGGAAGGCGCGAACATAGGGACGCAGCGCCGGCTTCAGCGCCGACAGCCACGGCAGATCCCAATAGATCGCGTGATTGACCTCGGCCTCGCCGTCGGTCAGCGGCGTCACCGCCGTCAGGCTGGCGACGAAACGCTTACCGACGCGAATGTGTTCGACGCGCGTGGACGGCAGACGGAACGTGATCTCTGTTTCGGGCGCGCCGCCAAGCAGACGATAGGCGTTGGCGTTCGACGAAGGCGCGTGCCGCAGCATCGTGAAGCCGAAAGGGCTGGCGGCGAACTCCTTGGCCTTCTCGTGGATCGAGCTGCGCGAACGCCACCACCACGCGCGATGGACGAACGCGCCATGTGCGGGATCCATCAATCCGACCACGGCGTGATCGATCGCGGCCGGCACGCGCATGCGCTCGAACAGCTTGGGTGTCGCGGCGCCGATCTCGGGGATTTCGGGCGGCGGCGGCGCGCTGTCGGGCTCGTCACCGAAGAACAGCCACACATTGCCCTGGATCTCGCGCGCCGGATAAGCCGCGACGCCGATCTTGCCGGTCGTCAGCTTCTGGCCTTCGTAGAGCGACGGGATGGCGGTGCAGCGGCCGGTCGTATCGAACCGCCAGCCGTGATAGCAGCATTCGACCTCGCGTCCGTCGAAGGTGCCATAGCTCAGCGGAATGCCGCGATGCGGACAGATGTTGCGCAACGCGAACGGCGTGCCGTCGGCCGCGCGTCCGAGCAACACCGGCTCGCCGAGCAGCGTGCGTGCGACGACCCGGCCACGCCGAAGCGCATGGCCCGGCAGGGCGAAATACCACATGTCGCGCAAGGCGGCGGTGTCTGAGTCCAAGTTGGCCAATCTCCGGAGACGGCGCGGCGCGCAGCCGAGGCGAGAC
>JAGWIH010000382.1 GCA_028866355.1 Alphaproteobacteria bacterium | reverse complement strand
GTGCCGTCGACGCGTTCCGTCATCACCTGCAAGGTCGCGCGCCGTCCGCCGGTGAACACCGCGCGCACGACGCGATAGCCCATCGCGGCGAGCGATGGGGCGATCAGGGCTTCGATGCTTTTGGCGTCGATCAACGCCGAACTCCTGCGCCAGAAATAAAAAGTGGGCCGCACGGCCCACCGTTCGATCTCCCCGGCTGATATGCCGAGGCTATGGGACTCTTGTTGTTGATTGGGCTCTTTATATAGGGAATTCCGCCGTTTGCGCAAGGCTGGCGGGCGCTTTATCCGCGCCGCGACAGGCGGAAAAACTGCGGCCGGCGGCCGGCGGCGGCCGCTTTTTGCTCGTAACGGGTCGCCGGCCAATCCGCGGGCCGGTCCGGCCAATCGCCGTCGACGCGCGCCAGCACGACAAAATCTGGCCGGCCGGCGAGCGCGTCGGCGATCCACGTGGCGTAATCGGCGTCGTCGGTCGCGACCCGCAGCTCGGCGCCCGGGCACAGCGTCCGCGCCAGTTGGTCAAGCGTTTCGGGCGCGACAATGCGGCGCTTCTTGTGACGCTCCTTTGGCCAGGGATCGGGATAGAGGATGAAGGCGCGGCCCAGGCTGCGATCGGGCAGGCGAGCCAGCAACAGCCGGGCATCGTCGACGAAGAGGCGAACGTTGGCGAGACCCTCGCGCTCGATAGCGGCGAGCAGCTTGGCGATGCCATTTTCGAAGACCTCGGCGCCGAGCACCGCGACATCCGGATGCGCACGCGCCTGTGCCGCCAGATGCTCACCCGCGCCGAAGCCGATTTCAAGCCAGAGATCTTTTGCATGCGGCACCATCGTTGCCGGATCGAGCATTCCCGTCGGCGGCAGGGCGATGCGCAGCTGCGGCAACAGCGTGTCCATCAACGCGCGCCGTCCGGCGCGCAGCTTGCGGCCGCGGCGGCGTCCGTAGATTCGCCGGCGGGCGCCGGTTGCGGAGTCAGCGATCATGCGACAGCAGATACGCGGCGACGGCGGCGCCTGGCAAGCGCCGTTCTCGGTCAGCGCGAGCGCGGCCCGGGTGGCGTATAGGCGTTGGCGATGGCCTTGGCGAGTTCGAATACGCGGCGGCGCAACTGCGGATCGGTGATACGGAGATAGGCGCGCACCAGCTCGAGCGTCTCGCGCCGCATGATTGGCTCGTTACCGTAAAAGACGTCGGCCGGCTCACTGAGGCCTTTGGATGGCTTCGGCGGCGCATCGGCGCCGACTGACGTACCGTCGGGCAGATTCAAATCCGCGAAAAAGTACGACACCGGGACCTCGAGCACTTGCGCCAGCTCGTGCAGACGGCTGGCGCCGATGCGATTGGTGCCGCGTTCGTATTTCTGCACCTGCTGGAAGGTGAGGCCGATCGCCTGACCGAGCTTTTCCTGACTCATGCCGAGCAACGTGCGGCGCAACCGAACGCGTGCGCCAACGTGCACATCGATCGGATTCGGGTGTCCGGATTTGCTGCGGCGGCTGCGGCTTCCGCCGGGATTCGGTGTCATCGATGCCTGTGTACGTCTCTGGGTGCCGAGAGTATTCGCATACAACGGTATACAGAGAGTAATCACACGCTATGGTATGCGGTCAACCGGTCCG
>JAGWIH010000087.1 GCA_028866355.1 Alphaproteobacteria bacterium | reverse complement strand
CTGGTTCCGTCAGGCGGGGATGGTGCGATGACCGCCGGACGCTTCTTCGCGCTGCTCGGGCTGCTGATATGGAGCTACCTGCTGCTCGGCCGCGGCCTGTTCTGGTGGCCGCGCCTGCCCAAGCTGGCCGCGGCGCCGAAAGCCTGGCCGCGCATCGTCGCGGTGGTGCCGGCGCGCGACGAAGCGCCCGTCATCGGCGCGGCGGTGACGTCGCTCTTGCGGCAGGAATATCTCGGCGAATTCTCGATTGTGCTGGTCGACGATCACAGCAGCGACGGCACCGGCCGGATCGCGCAAGAGGCCGCCGCCGCTCTCGGCATGAGCCATCGTCTGCGCGTCGTCACGGCACCGCCGTTGCCTGCCGGCTGGAGCGGCAAGCTGTCGGCGATGGCCGAAGGCGTGCGCGTGGCCGGCGAGGGCGCCGCGCCCGATGCCTATCTCTTCACCGACGCCGATATCGCCCATCATCCGCAGAATTTGAGCGAGCTTGCGGCGCGCCTCGAGACCGGTTACGACCTCGTCTCCCTGATGGTCAAGCTGCATTGCCGCTCGCTGGCCGAGCGCTTCATGATTCCCGCCTTCGTGTATTTCTTCGCCATGCTTTATCCCTTCGGCTGGGTCAGCGATCCGCGCAAGCGGATCGCCGCGGCGGCAGGCGGCTGCATGCTGATGCGGCGCACCGCCTTCGAGCGCATCGGCGGCTTGGAATCCGTCAAAGGCGAGCTGATCGACGATTGCGCCCTGGCGCGTGCGGTGAAACGCGGCGGCCGCATCTGGCTGGGCATGACGCGCGACACCGTGAGCCTGCGGGAATATCCGGATCTGCCGACGATCTGGAACATGATCGTGCGCACCGCCTATGCCCAGCTCAACTATTCGGTGCTGTTGCTGATCGCCACGGTGGTGGCGCTGGGCGTCACGTTCCTGGCGCCGATCTTCGTGCTGCCGTCGGGCCGCTGGGCGACCGTGCTGGGGCTCGTCGCTTGGCTGACGATGAGCGTGACGTATGCGCCGATGCTGCGTTTCTACGGCGCGAGTATAGTGCGTGCGCCGACGCTGCCGGCCGTGGCGGTGGTGTATCTGGCGGCGACGGTGGTCTCGGCATGGCGCCATTGGCGTGGCCGTGGTGGTTTGTGGAAAGGTCGCGTGTCATGGCAGAGCCGGCCGTAAGCGGCGTCGTCGAGACGCCCTCGGGCAAGGGCCGGAGCGACGAGAATTTTCCGGTTGGCTCGTGGCTGATCCGGCGCGATCTGCGTCCGCACGTGCATGCCTTCTATCGGTTCGCGCGCGAAGCCGACGACATCGCCGATAACGGTGCTCTGTCCGCCGCCGAAAAGGTGCGGCGGCTCGAGCGCATGGGCGCCGTGCTCGACGGCGCGCCTAGCAATAATGGTGGGGCCGACGATTCGCCATCGGCGGCGGCGATGCGCCAGAGCCTGCGCGCCACCGGCGTCACGGCGCAGCACTGTCATGACGTGTTGACCGCGTTCAAGCAGGACGCGACCAAGCTGCGTTATCGCGATTGGGACGATTTGATGAATTATTGCCGCTATTCGGCGTCGCCCGTCGGCCGTCAGCTGCTCGATCTGCATGGCGAAAGCCGCGCCACCTGGATTCCGAGCGACGCGCTATGTAGCGCGCTCCAGGTGTTGAATCACCTGCAAGATTGTGCCGAGGATTATCGTCGCCTCGATCGCGTCTATCTGCCGGAGCCATGGCTGGTCGCGGAGGGCGTGCGCGTCGAGGATCTGCGTGGCGCGTCGTCGAGCCCTGGCCTGCGCCGCGTCATCGACCGGCTGCTTGACGATACGGACAAGTTGATCGCCACGGCTCGAGCGCTGCCGGCGGCGGTCAAAAGCCCGGGTCTCAGCCGTGAATGCGCCGCCATCGTCGCGCTCGCCACACGGCTGGCGGCGCGGCTGCGGCGTGGCGATCCGTTGGCGATGCGCGTGAAACTCAGTCCGGTCGATTTCGCGTTGGCGACGCTGATCGGTTTCGTCCGTGGCGGCCGCGCATGAGCGTGCTCGTCCAACCGACGCGCGAAGAACGTGCCGACATCAAGGCGCAGGTCACTGCCGCGCACACCTCGTTCTATTGGGCGATGCGGTTCCTGCCCAAGCCGCGGCGCGAGGCGATGTTCGCGGTCTACGCCTTCTGTCGCGCCGTCGACGACATCGTCGACAGCAACGATCCGCCGATGACCAAGCTGGCGGCGCTCGCCGGCTGGCGGCGGTCGGTCGACGCATTCTATGCCGGGCAAGCCGACACGCCGCTGACCCGCGCGCTCGCCGACGCGGCGGAGAAATATCAATTGCGGCGTGTCGATTTCATCGGCGTGATTGAAGGCATGGAGATGGACGCGCGCGCCGCCATCCGCGCACCGTCGCTGGCCGAGCTCGATCTCTATTGCGACCGCGCCGCCTCGGCCGTCGGCCGGCTGTCGGCGCGAATCTTCGGCGCTCCCGGCGATCAGGCCGATCGCGTCGCCAACGCCCTCGGCCGTGCGTTGCAGCTCACCAACATCTTGCGCGATCTGGCCGAAGACGGCACGCGCGGCCGCTTGTATCTGCCGCGCGAGCTGTTGGAGCGGCACGGCATCGCCGCGCGCGAGCCGGCTGCGGTGCTCGCACACCCCAACCTGCCGGCAGTTTGCGAGGATTTGGCCGCCATGGCGCACGCCCAGTTCGACGCGGCACGGCACGCAATGGCTGAGTGCCCGCGCGGGACGATGCGGCCGGCGGCGGTGATGGGGGCGGTCTATTCGGCGATTCTGACGCGGCTCGAGAAACGCGGCTGGCGGCGGATCGGCGAGCGTGTGCGCGTGCCGACGCCCCGTAAATTGTGGTACGCGCTGCGTCACGGCCTGCTATGAGCGGCCGCGTCCACGTCGTCGGCGCCGGCGTGGCGGGATTGGCCGCCGCGGTGCGGCTCGCCGAGGCCGGCCGCGCCGTGACGCTGTACGAGGCAGCGCCGCATGGCGGCGGCCGCGCACGGTCCTACTTTGATCAGGCGTTGGGGTGCCGTATCGACAACGGCAATCATCTGCTGATCGCGGGCAACCGCTCGGCGTTGGGCTTCATCGATGCCATCGGCGCGCGCGGCACGCTCACCGGTCCCGGTGCGCCGGTCTATCCGTTTCTCGATCGCGCCAGCGGCGAGCGTTGGACGCTGCGCTTTAATACTGGCCGGATTCCATGGTGGATGGCGTCGCCGGCGCGGCGCGTGCCCGGGACGACGTTCGGCGATTATCTCAAGGCGTTGCGCTTGCGCCGCGCCCGGTCCGGCGATCGGGTCGTCGACATTCTGGCGCCCGGCACGCCGATCTTCCGCCGCCTTTGGCAGCCGCTGGCCATTGCCGCGCTCAACACACCACTCCACGAAGCTTCGGCGGTCCTGCTGGCGCGCGTCCTGGCGGAAAGCATCGGCGCCGGCGGTGCGGCATGCACGCCCTTGATCCCGCGCGAAGGCCTGTCGGAGACCTTGGTCGATCCGGCGCTGGCGCAACTGCGCCGCCGCGGCGCGACCATCCGCTTCGGCGCGCGGCTGCGCGCCATCGAATTCGGCGCCGACCGCGCAACCGCGCTCGATTTCGATAACGGAAGCGAAACGCTCGCGGCGTCGGATGAAATCGTGCTGGCGGTAACCGCGCCGGTGGCGGCGCGGCTGGTGCCCGATCTCGTCGCGCCCGATCGATACTGCGCGATCCTCAATGCGCATTACCGCGTCGCCGCGCCGGACAATTCGCCGTTCTTCGTCGGCATCGTCGGCGGTACGGCGGAATGGGTGTTCCGCAAAAAGGACGTGCTGTCGGTGACGGTGAGCGCCGCCGACCGGCTGCTCGAGATGCCGGAGGACGATCTCGCCGCGTCGCTGTGGCGTGACGTTGCCGCGGCCTACGCGCTGCCGGCCGATCCGATGCCGCCGGTGCGGATCGTGCGCGAGCGCCGCGCGACGTTTGCCGCGACGCCGGAGCAGGTGGCGCGCCGGCCGGGGGCGCGGACGCGCTGGCGCAACCTGGCGCTGGCCGGCGACTGGACCGACACGGGCCTGCCGGCGACTCTCGAAGGCGCCATCCGCTCGGGCGTTACCGCCGCCGGAATTCTCGGCGCCGGACGCCGCGGCGCGGTCGAAAATGCCTTGAGCGATAAGGACTTCGGGTTCAAGGTAGCGCCGCCTTCGCAGTCATTCGAACCGCTTTCTTGTCGCTGATGTCCGACGCCGCCACGACTGAATCCCGCGCGCGCGGCGCGCCCGTTTCCGCGCTCGATCAGGCCGTCGACCGTGCCGCCGCGGCGTTGATCGCGCACCAGCGCGCCGACGGCCATTGGTGCTACGAGCTCGAAGCCGATGCGACGATCCCGGCCGAATACATGCTGCTGCAGCATTATCTCGGCGAGATCGACGACGATCTGCAGCGCGACTTCGCCGTCTATCTGCGCGCGGTCCAAGGCGAGCACGGCGGTTGGCCGCTGTTCCACGGCGGCGACGTCGATCTGTCGGCGACGGTGAAAGCCTATTTCGCGCTCAAGGCCGCCGGCGATTCACCGGACGCGCCGCACATGGCCAAGGCGCGCGCGGCGATTTTGGCGCGAGGCGGCGCCGCCCGCAGCAACGTCTTCACCCGCATCCAGTTGGCGCTTTTTGGCGAGCTTCCATGGGCGGCGGTGCCGGAAATGCCGGTCGAGATCATGCTGCTGCCGCGCTGGTTTCCGTTTCATCTCAGCAAGGTGTCGTACTGGTCGCGCACGGTGATCGTGCCGCTGCTGGTATTGATGGCGCTAAAGCCGCGGGCCAAGAATCCGCGCGGCGTCTCGGTGCGCGAATTGTTTGCGCCGGGCACGCAGGCACGGCCGCCGCGCGCGTCGGGATCGCCGTGGGCCTGGATCTTCAATCGTATCGACGATCTGCTGCGCTTTGCCGAGCCCCACATGCCGGCGGGCCGCCGCCGGAAGGCGATCGACGCAGCGGTGAATTTTGTCGTCGAGCGGCTCAATGGCGACGACGGCCTGGGCGGAATTTATCCGGCGATCGCCAATTCGGTGATGATGTTCGAGTGTCTGGGTTATGCCAAGGACGATCCGGCGTTCAAGACCGCCAAGGCGGCGCTGCGCAAGCTGGTGGTGCGCACGCCAGAGCGCTCCTACTGCCAGCCGTGTCTCTCGCCGGTATGGGACACGGCGCTCGCGGCGCATGCGCTGCTCGAGGCCGGTGATCGCGACAGCGACGCCGCCGCGCGCCGGGGGCTCGATTGGCTCGCCGGGCTCCAGGTGCTCGATCTACCTGGTGACTGGGCGGTGTGGCGGCCGCGGGTACGGCCCGGCGGCTGGGCGTTCCAATACGCCAACCCGCATTATCCGGATCTCGACGACACCGCCGTCGTCGCCATGGCTTTCGATCGCGCCGATCGCGGCAAGTGGCGCGAACCGGTGGCGCGCGCCAGCGAGTGGCTGGTCGGCATGCAATGCAAGACGGGCGGCTGGGCGGCGTTCGACGCCGACAACGAGTACTATTATCTCAACTACATTCCGTTCGCCGATCACGGCGCGCTGCTCGATCCACCGACTGAAGACGTCAGCGCACGCTGCCTGTCGCTGTTGGCGCAGCGCGGCGACAACGGCCCTGCCTTTACGCGTGGCCTCGATTATCTGCGCCGCACGCAGCTGCCCGACGGCTCATGGTTTGGCCGATGGGGCACCAATTACATTTACGGTACTTGGTCGGTGCTGTGTGCGCTCAATGTCGCCGGCGTCATGCGCGACGATCCGATGATCCGACGCGCCGTCGCGTGGCTTGCCAGCAAGCAGCGTACTGACGGCGGCTGGGGCGAAGACGGCGCTTCGTACTGGCGCGACCGGCCGCGCGGCGAGGGCAAGGCGAGCACGGCGTCGCAGACCGCGTGGGCGCTGCTGGCGTTGATGGCGGCCGGCGAGGTTGATCATCCGGCGGTGGCGCGCGGCGTCGAATATCTCACGAAGACGCAGCAAACCCACGGGTTATGGGACGAGGCGTGGTACACCGCCGTCGGCTTTCCGCGTGTCTTCTATCTTCGCTATCACGGCTATCGCGCGTACTTTCCGCTGTGGGCACTGGCGCGATATCGCGCGCTGCGCAGCAGCGGCGCACGCCGCATCACCTACGGTATGTAATGCCGCTCGCGGCGCTCTGCGGTTTCATGGCAGAGGCACGGCTCGCCCGACGCTTCGGCCTCATCGCATTCGCGACTGGCGGCGATGCCGCGCGCGGCCGGGTGCTCGCAGCGCAAGCGGCCGAAACCGCCGACGGTCTGATCAGCTTCGGCATTGCCGGCGGTTTGGCGCCACGGCTCGCGGCCGGAACCCTGTTGCTGCCGCGCATGGTGATCGCCGGGAACGACGAGCGGCTGACAGCGGACTCGCGATTGCATCGCAGTTTTCTCGCGGCGCTCGCCGCCGCGGGCCTGCACGCCGAGACCGGCGATCTGTTGGCACTTGAGGCGATCGTTGCCACGCCACACGCCAAGGCAATGCAGCATGCACAGTACGGGGCGTTGGCCGTCGATCTCGAATCGCAGCATGCGGCGCGGGCGGCGCGGGCGGTTGGCAAGCCATTCCTGGTGCTACGCGCGATCGCCGATCCCGCGCGCCGCGGCTTGCCGCCGGCGGCGCTGGTGGGGCTGCATCCTTCGGGCCGCACGGCACCCGGCCGCGTGCTTGCGTCGCTTTTGCGGCAGCCGGGCCAAATCCCCGATCTCGTCGCGACGGCGCGCGACACCAAGCGGGCGCTGGCGACACTGCGCACCGCGCTGACAGCGATCGGCGGCACGCTGTAGCCCAAAAGCAAACGGGCCGCCCGATGGGCGGCCCGTCGCTCGATGAAACGACGATTACTGAAACAGCTTCATCGCGTTGATGATCGTGTTGATCACGCCCCAGGTGAGGGGAATGCCGACGAAGCCCCAAGCGAGCAGGAGCTTGAGACCGTTGCCGCTGTCTTGATTCTTGCTTGCCATATTCGTTCTCCCTTAATCCGCCATGCCCATGGCGTCGGCCCGCTCGTGCTTCATGTGGTGCCGCTCATGCACGGCCTTCACGAGAAGGTTGCAGAAAAAGCCGACGAGCAGCAGCGCCGCCATGATGTACATGGTGACGTTGTAAGCGTCGGCCTTGGGCACACCACGGTCGATTTGGTACTCACGGATGTAATTGACCAGCACCGGCCCGAACACGCCGGCCGCCGACCAGGCGGTGATCAGCCAGCCATGGATGGCGCCGACGTAGCGGGTGCCGAACATATCCTTGAGATAGGCCGGCACCGTGGCGAAGCCGCCGCCATACATGCTGATGATGATCAAGAAGCAGACCACGAAGCCGGCAACGCTGCCGACTGCGCCCGTCGTCGGCACGAGCGAATAGAGGATCATGCCGAGGACGAAGAACACGAAATAGGTGTTCTTGCGGCCGAGGAAGTCCGACATCGACGCCCAGAAGAAGCGGCCGCCCATGTTGAACAAGCTCATCAGGCCGACGAAGCCGGCGGCCGCCAACGCGCTCACCTTACCCGGGAACATTTCCTGGCTCATGGCCGAGGCTTGACCCAGCACGCCGATGCCGGCCGTCACGTTCAGGCACAGCACCCACCAGATCAGCCAGAACTGCGGCGTCTTGAGGGCCTGATAGACATAGACGTGCTTGTCGGTGACCAGTTTCTTGGGCACCGCTGGCGCGATCCAGCCTTCGGGCTTCCAGCCCGGCGCCGGAATTTTCACGATGATCGAGCCGACGCTCATGAAGCAGAAATAGACGACGCCGAGCACGATGAAGGTCTCGGCCACGCCGATATGCGTCGCGGTACTGAAATGGCTCATCAGCCAGACCGACAGCGGCGACGCAATGAACGCGCCGCCACCGAAACCCATGATGGCCATGCCGGTGGCCATACCGGGACGGTCGGGGAACCACTTGATCAGCGTCGAGACCGGCGAGATATAGCCAATGCCGAGGCCGCAACCGCCGACCAGGCCATAACCCAGATAGACGATCCAGATGTTATGAATGTAGACGCCGATCGCCGAAATGATGAATCCGCCGCCGAAGCAGCACGCCGCCGTGAACATCGCCCGGCGCGGTCCGCCTTCCTCGACCCAGCGGCCGAAGACCGCCGCCGAGGTGCCGAGGAAGAAGATGCCCAGGGTGAAGATCCAGCCGAGCTCGGGGATGTTCCAATCGCCCGGAGCTGATTTGGTGAGGCCGATGAGCTTGGTCATCGGCAGGTTGAACACGCTGAAGGCGTAGGCCTGTCCGATGCACAGATGAACGCAAAGCGCCGCCGGCGGGATCAGCCACCGGCTATAGCCCGGCGGTGCGACCG
>JAGWIH010000381.1 GCA_028866355.1 Alphaproteobacteria bacterium | reverse complement strand
TCGGTCACCGCGCGGCCTTTCGTGCCCAGCGAAGCCAAGGTGCCGACGGCGCCGCCGAACTGGACGACCAGCAGACGGCGTTTCAACTCCGCGAGGCGTCGGCGGTGCGCCGCCAACGGCGCCAGCCAGACCGCGCACTTGTACCCAAAGGTGATCGGCAGCGCCTGCTGGAGATAAGTCCGGCCGGCCATGGCCGTGCCGCGGTGCTTGCGCGCCTGCGCCGCCAGCGCGTCGCCGACGGATTTCAGGTTGCGTTCGACGAGATCGAGCGCGGCGCGCAGTTGCAGGATCAGCGCGCTGTCGACAATGTCCTGGCTGGTCGCGCCCCAATGCACGTAACGCGGCGCATCGCCGCCGGCGGCACGACCGAGCGCCTTGGCCACCGCGGCCGCCGGCACGCCGATCTGCGCCGTGCCCTTGGCGATGTCCGCGAGCGAAAGCTTGCCGGCCTTGGCCGCCTTGACGATCGCGGCCGCGGCGTTTTTGGGAATGAGGCCGAGGCGTGCCTCGACCCGCGCCAGCGCCGCTTCGACGTCGAGCATCGTCTGTATGCGATTGGTATCGGAAAACACCGCGCGCATCGCATCGCTGCCGAAAAGGCTGCCGTAGATCGCCGAATCCGCCGGATTGACCGCCATGCCTCCCCCGTCGCGTGACCGCGTCAGAAATCGAAGAAGACCGTTTCGCCCTTACCTTGCAGTGCGACGTCGAACCGCCACACCGTGCCGCCGGTGACCTTGCCGTTGGCCATGGCGATCAACGTTTTCTGTCGTGCCGCGTCCTCGATCGACGTCAGCACCGGATCGCTCGCGTTGAGGCTTTCGCCGGCGAAATAGACGCGCGTGAACAGGTGATGGAGGAGGCCGCGCGCCGCGATCGACATGGCGATGTGCGGCGCCTGCAACGCGTTGCCGCGGCCGGGCACCGCGCCGGGCTTCACCGTGGTGAAGCGATAGATGCCGTCCTTGTCGGTGAAGGCGCGGCCGAAGCCGCGGAAATGCGGATCGAGCGGCTTGTCTTGGGCGTCGTCGGGATGGTCGTACTTGCCGGCCGCGTTGGCGTGCCAGATCTCGACGATCGCGTCGGGCAGCGGCGCGCCGTCGCCGTCGGTGACGCGGCCTTCAAGCACGATCTTGTCGCCCTTGGCTTTGCCGCCGCCGGTGAGGTCGGTCCATTCCGGCCGCAGCAGGCCGAAATGGAAAAACGGGCCAGCCGTCTGCGTCGCAGTCGGGATGAGTTTCGCGTCCATGGTCACGCGCCGGCTTACATCCCGGCCGGCGTCGCGTGCCGGCCGCGCAGAACGATATCGAAGCGATAGCCGAGCGCCCATTCGGCTTCGCTCAGATTCGGGTCGTAGCGCGAGATCATCCGCTTGCGCGCGGCTTCGTCCGGCACGGCGTTGTAGATCGGATCGAATTCGAGCAGCGGATCGCCGGGGAAATACATTTGGGTGACGATGCGCGTCGCGAAGGCGGGACCGAAGACCGAGAAATGGACGTGTTGCGCGCGCCAAGCGTTGTATGTGTTGCGCCAGGGATAGGCGCCCGGAACGATCGACAGGAAGCGATACTCGCCCTTTTCGTTGGTGACCATGTGACCGCGGCCAGTGAAGTTCGCGTCGAGCGGCGCCGGATGCGT
>JAGWIH010000380.1 GCA_028866355.1 Alphaproteobacteria bacterium | reverse complement strand
AAATCGCCCGACACCGTCTCTTCGCTGTTGACGGCGAGAATGCCTTTGAAGCGGTTCGAATTCGCCGCCTTGGTCATCAGCGCGTTGATCTCGTCCTTGCTGGTGTCGCGCGTCGCGGTGAAATTGAAGTCGATCAAGGAAACGTCGGCAGTCGGCACGCGGATCGACGTGCCGTCGAGCCTGCCCTGCAAGGCCGGGATCACTAGGCCGAGCGCCTTGGCGGCGCCGGTCGACGTCGGGATCATGTTGAGGCCGGCGGCGCGGGCACGACGCATGTCCTTATGCAACGTGTCGACGGTGTTTTGATCGCCGGTGTAGGAGTGGATCGTCGTCATGTAGCCCTGATCGATGCCGAGCGCCTCGTTGAGAACATAGGCGACAGGCGCGAGGCAGTTGGTCGTGCAGGAACCGTTCGACAGCACCTTGTGCTCGGGCTTGAGCTTGTCGCTGTTGACGCCCATTACGACGGTGACGTCGGCGCCATCGGCGGGCGCTGAGATGATGACGCGCTTGGCGCCAGCTTCGAGATGCTTGGCGGCGGCGTCGCGCTTGGTGAACAGGCCGGTGCATTCGAGCACGACGTCGACCTTGAGTTCCTTCCATGGCAGCTTCGCCGGATCGCGTTCGGCCAGCACACGGATCGGTCCCTTGCCGATGTCGATCCAGTCGTTGCCGGTCTTGATCTCGCCGTCGAAACGGCCGTGCACGCTGTCGTACTTCAGCAGATGCGCGCTCGCCTGGACCGAGCCCAGATCGTTGAGGGCGACACAGTGTACGTCGTTGCGATCCTGCTCGTGCAGGGCGCGCAAGGTCAGGCGACCGATGCGGCCGAACCCATTGATGGCAACACGTGTGGCCATACGGCTCTCCTAGAGCAACGCCTTCGCGGCGGCGGCAACCGCCTCGGGCGTGATGTTGAAATGCTTATATAGGGCTTCGACGGGCGCCGAGGCGCCAAAGCCGGTCATGCCGACGAACGACCCCTTGGGCGCAAGATAGCGATCCCAGCCTTCGCGGCAGGCGGCCTCGACGGCGACGCGCGGCACAGCGCCGAGCACGGCGCGCTTGTACGCCTCGTCCTGCTGTTCGAACAGCTCCCAGCATGGCATCGACACGACGGCGGCGGAAATCTTGGCGGCCGCCAACTGCTCGCGCGCCGCCATGGCGATGCTGACCTCCGAGCCCGTCGCCAGCAGAGTCACGGCGCGTGGACCGGCCGCCTCGGCGAGCACATAGGCACCGCGCGCCGATTTGTTGTCGGCTGTATCCGTGCGCAGAGCCGGCAGGCCCTGGCGCGACAACGCCAGGATCGACGGCGTGGTGAAATTCTCCAGCGCCAGGGTCCAGCACTCGGCGGTTTCGACACCGTCGGCCGGCCGGAAGACGTTGAGATTCGGAATGGCGCGCAGCGCCGCCAGATGTTCGATCGGCTGATGCGTCGGCCCGTCTTCGCCCAATCCGATCGAATCATGCGTCATCACGATGATGACCCGCAGCTTCATGAGAGCGGCGAGCCGGATCGACGGCCGGCAATAATCGGTGAACACCAGGAAGCTGCCGCCGTAGGGCACGATTCCGCCGTGCGCGGCCATGCCGTTCATCGCCGCGACCATGCCGTGCTCGCGGATGCCGTAATGGATGTAGC
>JAGWIH010000379.1 GCA_028866355.1 Alphaproteobacteria bacterium | reverse complement strand
TCGTCGGGATCGCGGCCGCGGGTCGAAACGACGGTGCCGCCGTCAAGGAAGTCGCCGGCGACGGCCACCGCCTGGTCGAGCAGGCCGCCCGGATCGTTGCGCAAGTCGAGCACGACGCCGTTGAGATGGCCGCCGGCCTTCTGCGTGAGATTGTCGATCGCCTTCAACAACTCGTCGTTGGTCTTCTCGGCGAAGAGCGAGATGCGGATATAGCCGATATTGTTGGGCTCGAGCTGCGATTTGACCGACGCGACGTGAATGATCGCGCGCACCAGGGTGACGTCGAACGGCTTCACGCCGGCGCGGACGATGGTCACGCGCACCGGCGTCCCGACCGGGCCGCGCAGCAAGTCGACCGCCTGTTTGAGGTCCATGCCGTCGGTCAGCTTGCCGTCGATCTTCAGGAAGAGGTCGCCTGGCTTGAGCCCGGCGCGCGCGGCCGGCGTGTCGTCGATCGGCGAGATCACCTTCGGATGATCCTCGTCGCGGGTGATTTCAGCGCCGATGCCGGCGAACTCGCCCTCGCTCTCGTCGAGCAGGTCTTGATATTCGCTTTCGTCGAGATAATCGGAATGCGGGTCGAGCGACGACAGCATGCCTTTGAGCGAATTGACGACCAGCTTGTCCTCGTTTACCGGCTCGACATAGCTCGCCTGTACGCGGTTGAGCACGCGCGTATAGAGCCTCATGTCGGCATCGTGCGACGGTGCCGCGCTGCTGGTTGCGGCGGCGGCCGGCGCGCTGCTGTCGTCCGCGTCACGCTGCTGTACGCACGCGGCCAGACCGAACATCAGAAGGGAAGCCAGCGCCGGCCCGACAAGGCGGCTGCGGATAAAATTGTGCATCGTCATCTCACATCGATCGGAAAAACGGGTTGTTCAATGGCGCCGTCGTTTTTCGATGAGCTCGCGGACCTTGCGGTGCTCCCAATCCTGGGTCGTCCACGGAAGCATTTCATAAGCGTGCAGCGCATGCAGGCACAGTAGCAGGCCCCAGCCGACCAGCGGCGCATAAAACCACATCGGTCCCGGCGACGTGGAATCGATCATGAACAAGACGAAGTTGACGACGACATAGACCGTGAGGTGCGAATAAAATAGCCGCAGGGCACGCACGCGCCGCCACGCCCATTGCTCGACCTCGGCCGCATGCGCCGCCTCGCGCACGCCCGAGCCGGGCCGAAGCTCGACCGGCTCGCTGTCGCGACCCCGCATCATGACCATTTTCGTAAAGCCTTTCGGCCGCGCTCTGGACGCAGGCCGTAACCCGCAATTCCCGCCACCGTCTTCGAATAGCAGAAACGGCCGCCTGTTGAAAGCGGCCGTTTGATAACCTTTTCCGGGCCTTAACGTGGCCGGCGGGAATGGTCGGAGTGAGAGGATTCGAACCTCCGGCCCCTAGCTCCCGAAGCTAGTGCTCTACCAGGCTGAGCTACACTCCGGCGCGGCGCGGTATAGCAGGCTTGCGCCCTGATAC
This sequence comes from Alphaproteobacteria bacterium, assembly GCA_028866355.1. Classification (GTDB taxonomy): domain Bacteria; phylum Pseudomonadota; class Alphaproteobacteria; order ATCC43930; family CGMCC-115725; genus REEB95. The sequence goes on along the minus strand of JAGWIH010000379.1, from coordinate 170 downwards.
CATAGTCTTTTTCGGGCAGAAACGGCGCGACTAATAGCCCCGCTCGAGGCAGAAATCGATCGCCTCGTCGAGCGCCCGCCGTTCCGGCGAATCATGGAAGATGCCGAGCGCGCCGCGGGCGGTTTCGGCATAGAGCCGCGCCCGTTCGAGCGTCGCGGCCAGCGTGCCGT
>JAGWIH010000086.1 GCA_028866355.1 Alphaproteobacteria bacterium | reverse complement strand
CACGGGCGAGCCGTTGCGCAGCTTCATCTGGCCGGCGGTGACCACCGTGGCGCCGGCATCGACGCCCTTGAGGATCGCGACCTGATCGCCGCGCGTCGGACCGGTGGTGACGAAGGCCTGTTGCGCTTGCAGCTGCGGATGGCCCTGCGCGTCCTTGCCCTTGTCCTGAACCAGATAAACCGTGTTGCCGTACGGATTATAGATGACTGCCGTTTGCGGCAGCGTGACGTAGCGCTCTTCGGAGCCGACATCGATCGTCACCTTGGCGTACATGCCGGGCAGCAACAGATGGTCGGGATTGGCGAGCGTCGCGCGCACGCTCACGTTGCGCGTTGCGACGTCGACCAACGGATTGATTGCCGTAATCTTGCCGGTGAAGCTCTGGTCCGGGTAGGTGTCGACCGTCGCGGTCATCAACTGGCCTTCGCGGATTTCCGACAGCGCCTGTTGCGGCAAGGTGAAATCGACATAGATCGGGTCGAGCGCCTGGAGCGTCACGATCGTCGTGCCCGCGTTCAGGTATTGGCCGACGTCGACGGCGCGGATGCCGAGATGGCCTGCGAACGGCGCCCGCAGCGTCTTTTTGTCGACGACCGCCTGCTGCTCCGCCACTTGCGCTTGCGCGTTGCGCAACGTCGCCGAATCGGTGTCGACCTGCGCCTTGCTGACGGCATTGACCTTGAGCTGCTTTTCATCGCGCGCCAGGTTGATCGCGTCGAGATCGGCGGTGGCTTGAAGCGCGTGCAGCTTCGCGACGTCGTCGTCCGACCGCAGCGTCATCAACACGGTTCCGGCGGAAACGTCGTTGCCGGAATCGAAGTAGATCTTGTCGACGACGCCCGCGACTTCGAGCGACAGATCCGCGCCGTTGACCGCGCGCAACGAACCGACAGCCGTCGTCGTCGGCTGCCATTCCTGTGTCGTCGCCACGATCGTCGACACGGTCTGCGGCGGATTGGCGAACGAGCGCATGAATTTGCTGATCATGTACGACTTGAAGGCTTCGTAGCCGAAGATGATGATCAGAACGACGGCCGCAAGCGCCAGCATGATGATCATGCGCTTGGCCAGCGGGCCACGGATGCGTTGCGTCACGTCGCGTGGATCGAACGGCATGGCTTATTCCTGAGTTTGAGTCTGGGCGACGTCCGAACGGTGCCACCAGCCGCCGCCCAGCGCCTCGAACAGCGCGGCGGTATCGGCATAGCGGGCTGCCTGCGCCTGGACGAGGGCGATCCGCGCTTGCTCATACGTGGTCTCGGCATTGAGCAGTTCGATGAGGCTGACCGCGCCGAGACGATACTGATCGCGCGCCAGGCTCAGGCTTTCATTGGCCGAACGTTCCGCGGCGGTGTCGGCCTGCAGCGCGTCGGCGTCGGACTGCAGTGCGCGCAACGTGTCGGCGACGTTCTGGAACGAGGACAGAACCGTGCTGCGATACTGCGCCGCCGCCGCGTCGTAAGCGGCCTCGGCGGCGCGCTTTTCGTGCAGCAAGGTGCCGCCGTGAAACAACGGCTGGGTCACGCCGGCCGCGATGCTCCAGATTCCGGTGCCGGCTGCAAACATGCTGCCGATGGTCGTGGCTTCGGTGCCGATGTCGCCGGTCAGATTGAATTGGGGCAGCATGTTCGCTGTCGCGACGCCGATTTCGGCGCTCGCCTGATGCAAGGTCGCCTCGGCGGCACGCACGTCGGGCCGCTGCTCGACCAGACGCGACGGCAGGCTGACCGGCAAGGCTTGCGGCAGCGTCAATGTCGCCAAATCGAAAGTTTCGTCCGGCGGATGATTGGGGAAGCGCCCGGCCAGTGCGGCGATGCGATTGCGCTGCTGCGCCAGCTGCTTTTGCAGCGGCGGCAGCGTGGCCTTTTCCTGCGCCAGCGTCGCCGTCTGCTGCAACACGGCGCTGCGCGCCACGGCGCCGAGCTGAAACTGTTGGTTCAACAGATCGAGCTGATCGCTTTCAGCCTTGACGATGTCCTGCGTCGCCGCGATCTGGGCGCGCAGGCTCGCCTCCTGCACCGCCGCCGCCACGACGTTCGAGGTCAGCGTCAAGTAAGCCGCCTCGAGCTGGAAGCGCTGATAGGTTTCGGCGGCTTCGGAGGCCTCGACCTGCCGGCGGGTGCCGCCGAACACGTCGGGCGCGTAACCGACCGTGACCTCGCCGGTGTTTAGGCTCAAGAAGCCGTGGTTGTTCGGCTGGCCGAAAGCAGCGCCGCTGAACTTCTCGCGGGTATGGGTGTACTCCGCGCCGATCGTCGGGAAGAAATTACCCTCGGTCGCCAACGTGTTCTCGTGCGCCTCGCGCAACGACGCCTGCGCCGCGGTGAGGTCGGGATTGTGCGCCAGGGCTTCCTTCACCAACGCATCGAGCGCCGGCGAATGGAACAGGCTCCACCATTCGCCGGGAATGTCCTCGCCGCTGTTGAAATGCTGGGCGCCACCGCCGGCGACGTCGGTTGCGGCCGTGTCGGCAAGCTTTTCCGGCGTATAACCGGCGTCGGCCGGTGCCGCAGGCGCCTTGAAATCGGGACCGACCGCGCAGGACGCCAGCGCGAAGGCAGCGACGACAGCCAGCAGGCGGCGACTCATCGGCCGGCTCCCGCGAAAATCGCTTTCGTGTGCGCGCAGACGACGCGCTGTACCGCCCGCACCCGCGTGCGATCCATGCGGCGCCAGTGCAGCGTACGCGCTGCCGGCTTGTTGCAGAACACCGTCGCCTGACCGAGGATTGCGGCGGTGCGCAGCCAGGTCTGTTCGTCCTTGAGCGAACGACCGATCAACCGCGCCACCAGCACCGCGCACGGCTCGCCAACGCTGCGCCGCATGGTGGCATAAAGCGATTCCAGCGCCGCCGAGCGTTCGACTTCGGCGCGGGCGATGAACAGCTTGCGGCTTTCGACGCTGGCGCGCGTATCGCCATCGCCGCCTTCGAACACCAGCGCGACGAAGTTCTCGAGTAGCTCGAGCAAAAGCCGAAGGGCCATGCCGCGCGACGGCTTGCCGGCGTCGAACGCCGCCTTTACCCGCGCGCCGACCGGCGCCATCTGCTGCTCGATGTAATCCGCGAAGTAGCCGACGACGGCGCGGTAAAGCCCTTCCTTGCTGCCGAAATGATACTGGATCGCCGGCAGGTTGACGCCGGCGCGTTCCGCCAGCAGCCGCGTGCTGGTGCCGTCATAGCCATGGGTCGCAAAGACGTCGATCGCGGTCTCGATCAACCGTCGGCGGGTATCGGCGCCGCGTGCCGAGGCGATGTTCCGCCGGGTCACGCGCGCCACGTTGATTTCGGGCGCTAGCATAGGGTCTATGTTTATATCTATCGATTGATAGTATCAAATTATAAAGTCCGCTCGGTTGCGCGGTCACCAAAAAATCGCAAACCAGCCATGCACCGGGCGTGAACAGTCGCAATCGTCTCGACCCCCGGCAATGACATTTCGGCCACACTTTCTGTCGCTTACGGCCGCGCTATAATCGCCGGCGTGAAGAAAGCGAAAACCGGCGGCCGGGGGAGCAACCTCGGGCGCTACCGCCGCAACCTGCAGGGCGAAGTCGACAGCGCCGCGCTTTACCGCGCGCTCGCCGACGCCGAACCCGACACAAAACTGAAACAAGTCTATCGCCGTCTCGCCGGCGTCGAAGAAGCGCACGCCGAATTCTGGATGCGGCGGATCGCCGGCGCCGGCGGCCGCGCCGGCCGTCTGCACCCTGGCATGCGGTCGCGTGTGCTGGCGTGGCTGGCGCGACGGTTCGGCACCGAGACCGTGCTGCCGATCGTCGACACGCTCGAGCGCAGCGACGTCACGCAATACGACACCCAGCCGGAAGCGGCGGCCGCCGGTTTGCCGGCGGACGAGCGTTCGCACGCACGCATCGTGCAGGCGCTGGCACGGCCGCCGCGCGGCGGGTTGAGCGGCGGCGAATTGGCGCAACTCGAAGGTCGACACCGCGGCGGCAGCAACGCGCTGCGTGCCGCCGTACTCGGCGCCAATGACGGGCTGGTGTCGAACCTGAGTCTGGTCGCCGGTGTCGCCGGTGCCGACCTCAGCAGCCACGCCGTGCTGATCACTGGCATGGCGGGATTGATCGCCGGCGCGTGTTCGATGGCAATGGGCGAATGGTTGTCGGTCAACAGCGCCCGCGAGCTGGCGCAGGCGCAAATCGACGTCGAAGCCGAGGAGCTGCGCACCTTCCCCGACGAGGAGAAAGAGGAATTGGCGCTCATCTACCAGGCCAAGGGCCTGTCCGAGCACCAGGCGAAGCTGCTGTCGGAACGCATCATCGGCGACAAGGGCGCGGCGCTCGACACGCTGGCGCGCGAAGAGCTCGGCATCGACCCGAACGAGCTGGGCGGTTCGGCGTGGGTCGCGGCGGGGACTTCGTTCCTGCTGTTCGCCGGCGGCGCGGCCATGCCGATCCTGCCCTTCACGGTGCTCGATGGCACGACGGCGGTATGGGCGGGTGCGGCATTGAGCGGCGCCGTGATGTTCCTGATCGGCGCCGCCACGTCGCTGTTCACCGGCCGCGGCGTGCTGTTCTCGGGCGCGCGGCAGCTGGCGATCGGCCTTGCCGCCGCCGCCGTGACCTATGGGATTGGCCGGCTGATTGGCGTCGCCATCGCCGGCTAACGCTGTCATCCGGCGCGCACGGCCGTAACGCGCTCCGCCAACCGATCGAGAGTCTGGCTCCAGCCTTCGTTCATACCGGCAAGGTACGGCGCCGCCGCGTCCGTCTGCATGAGCACTGTTGCCCGCAGCGTCAGCCGCGTTTTGCCGCCGGCGTTTTCGAAAAGGACTGTATTGCGGATCTGGAACAACGTCTGACCGGTCTCGTCGGGCACGATGTTGGTGAAAACCAGACGTTCGGGTGGCACGACTTCATCGAAAATGCCGGTCATGCGATGCGTGCGGCCGTCAGGCCCGCGCATATGGATGCGGATGGCGCCGCCGGCGCGCGCATCGGCCTCGCATACCGGGTTGGTGAAGCCGCGCGGTCCCCACCATTCCCGCAGGTGCTTGGGATCGGTCCACAGCGAAAAGACCACTTCGCGGGGCGCGTCGTAGATGCGCGTGACGACCAGATCGGGCACGCCTTTTGCGGCGGCCGCAATCCGCGCCAAGTGCTCGGCCAAATGGCCGAGGGTCTGCTTGAGGCCCTCTTCCGCGCCGTGTTCGCGCACGACACGGTCGCGTTCGGCGATGCTCGGAAACAGCATGTGCCAGGTCAGCCGCGTCTTGCCGCCTTCGTCGGCGAACGTGATCGTGACGCTGAATTCGACCGGCTCGACGTCGTCCGCGCCACCGTGGTGATAGACCAGCCGCTCCGGCGCCTTGATCTCGTCGAAGGTAATCCGACTCTGGTAATCCCGCCCGTCGGGCCCGTGCATGACGAAGCGCCAGACGCCGCCCGGACGGAATTCGAACGCGTGCGTCGTGGTGGTGAAGCCGTTCGGCCCCCACCACTGCCCGAGATGCACCGGGCTCGAAAACGCCGAGAACACCAGCGCACGCGGCGCGTCGAAAGTGCGGACGAAAATGATCGAACGCGCCTCGATCGCCTCCCGGGATTCATTTTTTGCGGCCACGCCTCTCCTCCTTGCCTTGCAGCTTTTGCAAATACGCGTCGAGCCGGTCGAGACTCTCTTCCCAAAACCGGCGATAGCGCCGAAGCCAAACGTCGATGTCCTTGAACGCCGCGCCATCGATTCGGCACGGCCGCCATTGCGCCTCGCGCCCGCGCGCGATCAGGCCGGCGCGCTCCAGCACCTTGAGATGCTTGGACACGGCCGGCAGGCTCATGTCGAAGGGCTCGGCCAGCGCGGTCACCGACGCCTCGCCCTGTGCCAGACGCGCGAGGATCGCGCGCCGGGTCGGGTCGGCGAGCGCCGCGAACGTGGCACTGAGGTGGTCGACGGCCATGTTTGTATTAAACCGTTTTGTTAATTAACTGATTGGCTAATTATACCAAAGCGCGGACGGCGTCAAGCGCTTTCGCCGCCAGGTCCGCCACCGAAGCACGGCCCTTCCGCCCGCGCACAACTCTCGGCAGAATGCCGCGGAAAAGAGCGAGCCACTGATGAAAAGCAAATCGAAGAAGCCCGACACGCTCCTCGCCCATGCCGGACGCGACCCGGCGGGCAACTTTGGCGTCGTCAATCCGCCGGTCTATCACGCCTCGACCATCATCCATCAGACGGTCGCCGATCTCGAAAAGGCGCAAAAGAACCGCTATGGCATCGACCAGGTGGTGTATGGCCGTTATGGCACGCCGACCACCTTCGCGTTGGAACAGGCGGTGGCGGCGCTCGAAGGCGGGGCGCGTGGCCTCGCCTTCTGCTCGGGTGCGGCGGCATGCTACGCGGCGATCCTCGCCTTCGTCAAAACCGGTGACCACGTCCTGATGACGGATTCGGTCTATGGTCCGGTGCGCGGCTTCTGCAACGGCTTCCTGGCGCGCTTCGGCGTCGAGACCACGTTCTACAATCCGACGATCGGCGAAGGCATTGCCGCCCTCATCCGGCCGAACACCCGGCTGATCTATCTCGAAAGTCCGGGCTCGCTCACCTTCGAGATGCAGGACACGCCGGCGATCGCGAAGCTTGCCAAGGCGCGCGGCCTCAAGACCGTGTTCGACAACACCTGGGCGGCGCCGCTTTTCTGCAAGCCGCTGGCGCTCGGCTGCGACGTCGAAGTCATCGCCGGCACCAAATACATCGTCGGCCACTCCGATACGATGATGGGGCTGGCGGTCGCCGACGAAGAGAACTTCCTCAAGGTACGCGAAGCCGCGACGCTCATGGGCAATCACGCCGCACCGGACGATTGCTATCTCGCGTTGCGCGGCCTGCGCACCGCCGGCGTGCGGCTCAGGCAGCACCAGGCGACGGCGCTGGAATTGGCGAATTGGCTGACCAAGCGCCGCGAAGTCGCGCGCGTCCTCTACCCTGCCCTGCCCAGCGATCCCGGCCATAGACTGTGGAAACGCGACTGCACGGGCGCGTCAGGCTTGTTCAGCTTCATCTTGAAGCCCGGCATCCAAAAACGCGCGGTCGACGCGTTGCTCGACGGCATGGAGCTGTTCGGCATGGGCTTCTCGTGGGGCGGTTTCGAAAGCCTGCTGGTGCCGGTCTATCCGCAGCATCTGCGCACGGCGACGCCCTGGCAGGAAGGCCCGACCCTGCGCGTCCATGCCGGCCTCGAGGATCTGGACGATTTGATCGCCGACCTTGACGCTGGATTCAAACGCCTCAACGCGGCGGCTTAGCGCGCATATCGGTCTTACCCGTTATATATGATTGGATATAATCGGCGCCGCGGGAGGAATCGATGCTGACGCTGACGCCTGTCGAAACCGCAGCGCTGTTATTGAGTCTCTGGGTCGGGCTTGCCAGCATGCTGTTCAGCCTGCCGTTGGCGCTCGCCGTCGCTTGGCTGTTGGCGCGGCGGCGGTTCGTCGGCCATCAGCTGCTCAACGGCCTGGTGCATCTGCCGCTGGTGCTGCCGCCCGTGGTGGTCGGATTCGCGCTGTTGGTGCTGTTCGGGCGACACGGCGCAATCGGAGCTTGGCTCTATGACACGTTCGGCTTCACCGTTGCCTTCAACTGGAAAGGCGCGGCGCTGGCATCGGCGGTCATGGGCTTTCCGCTGATGACGCGCGCGATGCGCCTGTCGCTCGAAGGCGTCGACCGCCGGCTCGAAGCGGCGGCGCGGACGCTCGGCGCGTCGCGCTGGCGCGTCTTCTGGACCATCACGCTGCCGTTGATGGCGCCCGGTATCCTGACCGGCGCGATTTTGGGATTCGCGCGCAGCGTCGGCGAGTTCGGCGCGACGATCACCTTCGTCTCCAACATTCCGGGCGAGACCCAAACGTTGCCGCTGGCGCTCTATGCCTTCACGCAAGTGCCCGGCGGCGATCCGCCGGCGTTCCGGCTGTGCATCATCGCGGTCATCGTCGCCATGACGGCGCTGCTCGCGTCGGAAATCGTCGCCCGGCGGCTCGACAAGCGTATCCGGGGCGTGCGGTGATCGAGATCGACGTCGAAGCGACGCTGGGTGATTTCGCGCTGACCGCTAAATTCGTCGTGCCGAGCGCCGGCATCACCGCGTTGTTCGGCCGTTCGGGCGCCGGCAAGACGTCGATCGTCAACGCTCTCGCTGGCCTGTTGACGCCGTCGCGCGGGAAGATTGTCGTGCGGGATGAAATCCTCTTCGACAGCGCGCGACGTATCAACATGCCGCCGAACCGGCGCCGGCTCGGCTATATCTTTCAGGAAGGCCGGCTGTTCCCGCATTATTCGGTCAAAGGCAACCTGCTTTACGGCGCGAAGAAAAACGACACCGCTTCGTTCGACCGCATTGTCGCGTTGCTGGGGCTCGGTGATTTGTTGGTCCGGCGACCCGGCGATCTTTCCGGCGGCGAGAAACAACGTGTCGCCATTGGCCGCGCCATCCTGGCCGAGCCGCGTCTGCTGTTGATGGACGAGCCGCTGGCGGCGCTCGACGCGGCGCGCAAAGAGGAAATTCTGCCGTTCATCGCGGCGCTGCGCGGCGCACTCGATATTCCCGTCG
>JAGWIH010000085.1 GCA_028866355.1 Alphaproteobacteria bacterium | reverse complement strand
GAGTGCGGCCAAAGCCGCCGCGAGGTCGGTTTCACCGGTCGCGGTTGCTGGAACGTCGATCACTTCGACGCCGCTGCTCGCGAGGGCCGCGCGCCGTTCACCGGAAATTCCGTGACGGACGACGAACCAGGTTGGCGCCTGCCGCGCATCGGCGACGAGCCGCGCGGTCAAGGGCACGCGCATGCCGCCGTCGATGATGACACGCACCGGATTGCGGTCGCTCAAGCCCGGGAGCCGGCATGTCAGCGCGGGGTCGTCGGCGATCACCGTGCCGCTACCGACCATGACGGCGTCGCTCATCGCGCGCAGCAGATGAGCACGCGCCCGCGCCGGCTCGCTGGTGATCCATCGGCTCTCGCCCGACGCTACCGCCAACCGGCCGTCGAGCGACGTCGCCAGCTTCAAGGTGACCAACGGTCGGCCGCGCGTGACGGTCGATAAAAATCCAGCGTTGACCTCGCGGGCCTCGTCCGCGCACACGCCGATCTCAACGGCGATCCCCGCTGTGCGCAGTGCCGCGACGCCTTTGCCGGCGACGCGTGGATCGGGGTCCTCGACGGCAATCACGGCGCGGCGAATGCCGGCGGCGATCAACGCATCGGTACACGGCGGCGTCTTGCCGTGGTGGCAGCACGGTTCGAGCGTGATGTAAGCGTCGGCGTCCTTGGCGTTGCGACCGGCGCGCGCCAACGCCTCGGTCTCGGCGTGCGGTCGCCCGCCGGGCTGAGTCCAGCCGCGGCCGACGATCATTCCGTCTTTGACGATCAAACAGCCGACGCTGGGATTGGGCCAGGTCCGGCCGAGGCCGCGCCGCGCCAGCGCCAGCGCCGCGCGCATGAAGCGGGCGTCGCTCATCGGGTTGCTTTCAGTCGCGTTCGGTCGCCATGCGATCCAGGCGATCGATGAATTCGCCGAAATCCTTCGCCTCGCGGAAGTTGCGGTAGACCGAAGCGAAGCGGACATAGGCGACGGGATCGAGCGTCGCCAGCATTTCCATCACCAACTCGCCGATCATGTCGCTCTTGATCTCCGTCTCGCCGGAGCTCTCGAGCTGCCGGACAATCGAATTGATCGCGCGCTCGACGCGCTCGCCTTCAACCGGCCGCTTGCGGAGCGCGATCTGGATTGAGCGCGCCAGTTTGTCGCGTTCGAAGGGTTCGCGCTGGTTGTTCTTTTTGATGACGGTCAGTTCGCGCAATTGGACGCGCTCGAACGTCGTGAAGCGCGCGGCGCAGTTCGGACAGAGCCGCCGCCGTCGGATCGAGGCTCGATCGTCGGTCGGCCGCGAGTCCTTGACCTGGGTGTCTTCGCATCCGCAGAACGGACAGCGCATCGTTTTTCTCTCCTAGGGGTAGACCGGGAAGCGCGCGCACAGCGCCTCGACCCGTTTTCTGACCGACGCCTCGATCGCGCCGTTGCCGACGTCGCCGTTGGCAACCAAACCATCGAGCACTTCGACAATCAGCTCACCGATGAGGCGGAACTCCGCCTGGCCGAAACCGCGCGTCGTGCCGGCCGGGCTGCCGAGGCGAACCCCGGACGTGACCGCCGGTTTCTCGGGATCGAACGGAATGCCGTTCTTGTTGCAGGTGATGCCGGCGCGCTCGAGCGCGGCTTCGGCGGCGCGGCCGGTCAACTTCTTCGGCCGCAGATCGACCAGCATCAGATGCGTATCGGTGCCGCCCGAGACGATCGCCAGCTGCCGTTCCGACAGCGTCGCCGCCAGGATGCGGGCATTGTCGACGACCGCGCGCGCGTAGGTCTTGAACGCAGGCCGCAGGCATTCGCCCAGCATCGCCGCCTTGGCCGCGATGACGTGCATCAGCGGACCACCCTGCAAGCCCGGGAAGATCGCCGAATTGATCTTGCGGCCGATCTCTTCATCGTTCGCCAGGATCATGCCGCCGCGCGGACCGCGCAGCGTCTTGTGCGTCGTCGTGGTGACGACGTGGGCGTGCGGCAGCGGCGTCGGATGGGCGCCGCCGGCGACCAAGCCAGCGAAATGCGCCATGTCGACCATGAAGAACGCTCCAACCGCATCGGCGATCTTGCGGAAGCGCGCGAAGTCGATGACGCGCGGATAGGCAGATCCGCCGGCGATGATGAGCTTGGGCTGGTGCTCGCGCGCCAAACGCTCGACCTCATCCATGTCGATGCGCGCGTCGTCGCGTCGAACGCCATAATGGATCGGCCGGAACCATTTGCCGGACAGATTGACCGGCGATCCATGCGTCAGGTGGCCGCCCGCCGCGAGCGACATGCCCATGAACGTGTCGCCGGGTTGCAGCAGCGCCAGGAACACGGCTTGGTTCGCTTGCGAGCCCGAATGCGCCTGGACGTTGGCAAAGCCGCACTCGAAAAGCTTCTTCGCGCGGTCGATCGCCAATTGCTCGATTTGATCGACGAATTCACAGCCGCCGTAATAGCGCCGGCCGGGATAGCCTTCCGCGTATTTGTTTGTGAGCACCGAACCTTGCGCCTCGAGCACGGCACGCGACACGATGTTCTCGGAGGCGATGAGCTCGATCTGGTTCTGCTGACGCTTCAGTTCGCGGCCGATCGCGGCGGCGATGTCGGGATCGGCCTCGGAAAGCGTCGCCGCGAAAAAGCGATCGCTCGTCGGCACGGGCTTCGAAGCCGTCATGCCCGCGCCTTTGCCGGCGAGAACTTGGCGACGCGGCGCGCGTGGCGACCGCCTTCGAACGCGGTCGCAAAGAAGATCTTGACGCAGTCCTTGGCCAACTCGGGTCCGAGGATGCGGCCGCCGAGCACGAGCACGTTGGCGTCGTTGTGCTGACGCGCCAGACGCGCGGTCAAGCCGTCGTGCACCAAGGCGGCGCGCACGCCGCGATGCCGGTTGGCCGCCATCGACATGCCGATGCCGGTGCCGCAGACGAGCAAGCCCCAACGCGCACGGCCGTCTTCTACCGCGCGCGCGACGGCATCGGCGAAATCCGGATAGTCGACGGATTCGCGGCTGTCGGTGCCGAGGTCGAGGACACCGAGCCCGAGCCCCTGCAGTTCCGGCAGGAGAAGCGATTTCAGGTCATAGCCGCCGTGATCGGCGGCGACAGCGACAGTCTCGGTCATGGCCCCAGAAAAGCCGTCCTATAGCTTGTGGCGAATCTACCAGATATCGGTTCGCAAAGTCAGCCGCATACCATCCGTCGCGTCGCTAAATCATGCTCTAGGAATCGGCCGGCATTCGGCGGGTGCGGCCAGTAATTCCGGACGCGATTACTGGCGCGATTTGACAGAAACTTGGCCTTCCCCCTATATCAGCCGGTTCTTCCCCATCGAGGCAATGCACCATGGCCGACGACGCGCCCAAGCCGAGCAGCGACGATTTCCTGCGGATGACGGCGCAAATGGTCGCCGCCTATTTGCGCAAGAACAGCGTGCCGACCGCCCAGATCACCGAGGTGATCAATTCGGTCTATGGCTCGTTGAAGTCGATCGATGGGCGTCTCAACATGCCAACGGCGGCGGAGCTCAAGCCGGCCGTACCGATCAAGAAGTCGGTAACGGCGGAGTACATCATCTGTCTCGAGGACGGGCGCAAACTGAAGATGCTCAAGCGGCATCTGCGTACCGAGTACGGCATGACGCCCGAACAGTACCGGCAGAAATGGGGTTTGGCGGCCGACTATCCGATGGTCGCGCCGAACTATGCCAAGCAACGCTCGGCCTTCGCCAAAGAGATCGGTCTCGGCAAAGGCGCCGGCAAGAAAAAGGGCGACTAGTCGCCTAGCCGCCCTTCCTGGTTCGGTGCGCGCGCTTAGCGCTTCAGCTCCGCGTAGTTGCCGTCGTTGCTCCAGGCGTAGACCACATAGTCCGGCCCGACGACGTCACCCTTCTTGTCGAAGCCGATCGTGCCGATGACCGTGTTGAACTTATTCGCCTTCATCGTCTTCGACAGGTCCGCCACCTTGACCGAATGGGCTTTCTTCGCCGCCTCGGCGAACACCTGAATAGCGGCGTAGGTATAGAGCGTGTAACCCTCGGGATCGTAGCCGCCGGCTTTGAACTCTTTCACGACCGATTGCGCCACCGCGAGGTTGCGCGGATCCGGCGGGAAGGTCATCAACGTGCCGGTGCCGGCGATGCCGGTGATCTTCCAGAGGTCGGTCGTCACCAATGCGTCGCCGCCCATCAGCACGGCGTTAAGCCCCTGCTCTTTCGACTGACGCACGATGAGGCCGGCTTCGCGGAAGTAACCGCCGAAATAGATCGCCTTCACGTTGGCGGCCTTCATCTTGGAGATGATCGCCGAGAAGTCGCTGTCGCCAGCGTTGATTGAATCATGCACGGCGGGCTTCATGCCGCGCACGGCCATTTCCTTGATGGTCTCGTCGGCGAGGCCTTTGCCGTACGTCGACTTGTCGTCGATCACCGCAACCGGCTCGCCTTTGAATCGCGCCGCGATATAGTCGCCGGCGATACGGCCCTGGCTGTCGTCGCGGCCGCAGACGCGGAAGACGTTGATCCAGCCCTTCTTGAAGGCATCGTCGGTGTACACCGGATTGGTCGAAGCCGGGCTGATCTGGAGGATGTTGCTGTCGGCATAGACGGCCGACGCGGGGATCGAGGTGCTCGAGCAATAATGCCCGGCGACAAACACGACACCGGCATTGGCGAGTTGGTTGGCGATGCTCACGGCCTGTTTCGGATCGCAGGCGTCGTCGCCGATGGTGAGCACCAGCTTGCGCCCGAGCACGCCGCCATGCGCGTTGATGTCCTTGACGGCCATCTCGGCGCCGCGCCGAAATTGCTCGCCGACCGCGGCTTCGGCACCGGTCATCGGCCCGACGGCGGCGATCTTGATGTCCTGGGCGTAAGCGCTTGCCGACGCCGCTGCCATCGCGGCCGCCAGCAAAATTCGTACCGTCCAACGCATGCAATCCTCCCCTAAGTTTCCACCACCTTAGCAAAAGACGAGACGGTGGTTAAGCGGCACCGCGCGCACCGCCTTCGAGATAGGCCGCCCGGACTTCCGCGTTGGCCAGCAGCTCGGCGCCCGTGCCGGACAGCACGATGTTGCCGGCTTGAAGGACGTAGGCACGGTGCGCCAGCCGGAGCGCGTGATGCGCGTTTTGCTCGACCAGCAGGACGGTGATTTTCTCTTCCGCGTTGATCGCGCGGATCACCGAGAAAATCTGCTTGGCGACGAGCGGCGCCAGGCCAAGGGATGGCTCGTCCAGCAATAGCAGCCGAGGCCGGCTCATGAGCGCGCGCGCGATCGCCAGCATCTGCTGCTCGCCGCCCGACAACGTGCCGCCGCGTTGATGGCGCCGTTCGCCGAGGATCGGAAACAGTTCAAAGGCGCGGGCGAGGTCGCGGTCGAAGCGTTCCGGCGCCGCCGTGGTTGCGCCGATCTGGAGATTCTCGAGCACGGTCATGCGTGGAAAGATGCGCCGTCCCTCCGGCACTTGCGCGATGCCGAGCCGGACGATGGCGAACGTCTGCAAATGCGTAAGATCGGCGCCGTCGAAGACGACGCGGCCGTGGGTTGGGCGCGGACGCCCGCAAATCGTCATCAGCAGTGTCGACTTGCCGGCGCCATTGGCGCCAATCAACGACACGATCTCGCCCGAGCCGACATTGAGGTCGACGCCTTTCAGCGCCTCGATCCGGCCGTACGCAGCGTGCAAGCCGGAAATTTCCAGGAGCGCGCTCACCCGTCCTCCTCCTCGCCGAGATAGGCGGCGATTACGGTCGGGTCGTGGCGGACTTCGGCGGCGGCGCCATCGGCGATCTTCTGTCCGTAATTGAGCACGATGATATGGTCGGAGATGCCCATTACCACGCTCATGTCGTGCTCGATGAGCAGGATGCCGATGCTGAAGCGGTCGCGGATTGCGACCAGGAAGCGCGCGAGGTCGGCGCTTTCGTGCGGATTGAGGCCGGCGGCCGGCTCGTCGAGGCACAACAGACGCGGGCCGGTGCACATTGCGCGCGCGATTTCGAGCCGACGTTGCGCCCCATACGGCAGATTACCGGCAGGCTCGTCGGCCCGCGCGGTGAGCTCGATCCGATCGAGCCATTCGCGCGCGCGGCCGATCGCCGCACGCTCGGCATTGCGATAGCTCTTCAGTCCGAGCAAGCCGCCAAAATTGTAATAGCTTGCGCGGGTGAGAACGGCGTGCTGCGCCACGACGAGGTTCTCGAGCACGGTCATGCCGGCGAACAGCCGCACGTTCTGGAATGTGCGCACGACGCCGGCGTCGCGCACGATACGATGACCCTTCAGACGTTCGAGGCGAAGGCTTTTGCCGTCGCGGTTCAAGGCCAAGCGGCCGCCGCTTGGCCGATAGAAGCCGGTGAGGCAATTGAACACCGTCGTCTTGCCGGCGCCATTCGGCCCGATGATGGCGGTGATCTCGTGTCCGTAGGCGGTGAACGAGACGTCGTCGATGGCGACGACGCCGCCAAAGCGCATCGACAGATTGTCCACTGTCAGCAGCGCGTCGCGGGTCATTTCTGGTCGAGCCGTACCGACGGTGCGCGCATGGTGAAAAGTCCGCGCGGCCGCCAAATCATGATCGCCACCATCGCGGCGCCGAAGAACAGCATGCGGTACTGCGCGAACTCGCGACCGAACTCAGGCAACGTCGCCAGGATCACCGCCGCCAGTGCGACGCCGAGCTGGCTGCCCATGCCGCCGAGCACCACGATCGACACGACGGTCGCGGATTCCTGGAAGTTGAAGCTTTCGGGACTGATGAAGCCTTGCTTGGCCGCAAACATCGCGCCGGCAAAGCCGCCGATCATCGCGCCGGTCGCGAAGGCGGTGAGCTTGATCGTATGCGGGTTTAGGCCCAAGGCGCGGCAGGCGATCTCGTCCTCGCGCAACGCTTCCCAGGCTCGGCCGACTGGCAATCGCCGGATGCGCAGGCTGAACCAGTTAATGACCAGCGCCGCCGCCAGGCAGACGTAATAGAGCCAGACGAGCCGCTGGAGTGGATCGTATTCGAGGCCAAAGAAATGGTTGAAGCTCGTCACGCCCGCGGGCGCGCCAGGCGAAATCGGCATGCCGAAGACTGTCGGGCGCGGAATGTCGCCGATGCCGTTCGGCCCGTTGGTCACCGCGCTCCAATTGTTGAGCACGATGCGCACGATCTCGCCGAAACCAAGCGTGACAATTGCGAGGTAATCGCCGCGCAGCCGCAAGACCGGCAAACCCAAAAGGATTCCGGCGAAGGCGGCGACGATGCCGGCAACCGGCAACATTTCCCAAAACGACAGGCCGTACCACTCGGCGGCCAAGGCGAAGGAATAGGCGCCGACGGCATAGAACGCGACATAGCCGAGATCGAGAAGGCCGGCGAGGCCGACGACGACGTTCAAGCCCCAGCCGAGAATGACGTAGATCAGCGCGAGCGTCGCCAGATCGATGGTGCGGCGCGATCCGAACGGCGAAAACGGCAGCACGATCGCGAACAGGATCAACGCGGCGGCGGCCAAGGTTACCGCCCTGCCCTCGGGCAAAGCGGTGTGCCGTGTCGCATACTGATGCAGATGGAACCGCTGCGGCACCAAGCCGAGCAATATCCGGCCGACGAAGGCGGCGGCCGTTGCCATCGCGACCCAGCTGAATCGCGTGATGTACCCATCGCCGGTGTCGGTCGTCTGAAATCCGAGCAGCGGAAATGCGAGGGCCAAAGCGACGACCGCGGTCAGCGCCGCTTCTTTGAGCCGCTGCGTCGCGCTCATCAAACCTTCTCGACCTCCGGCCGGCCCAGCAATCCGCTTGGCCGGAACATCAACACCAGGATGAGGACCGCGAAGACCGCGACATCCTTGTACTCGGACGGGCAATAGGCCGACCACATCGCTTCGATCAGTCCGATCAGCAGGCCGCCGAGCACCGCGCCAGGCAGCGAACCAATGCCACCAAGCACCGCGGCAGTGAACGCCTTGATTCCGGCGAGGAAGCCGATGAAGAAATCGATCACGCCGTATTGCAGCGTCACCATCAATCCGGCGACCGCGGCGAGCGCCGCGCCGATGACGAAGGTGAGCGAGATCGTGCGGTCGACGTCGATGCCGAGCAGCGCCGCCATGATCATGTCCTGTTCGCTGGCGCGCTGCGCGCGGCCGAGCGCCGTCATTTGGATAACCGCGGTGAACACGGCCATCACCACCAAGGTCACGCCGATGATGATCAACTGCAGCCAGGTGACGTCGACGGTGAAGTCACCGCTGCGCATCAGCTCGAAACCGCCGGTGATCAGCGGCGGCAGGGTCTTTTCGTGCGCGCCCTGAACAAGGAGAACGTAGTTCTGCAGGAAGATCGACATTCCGATCGCCGAGATCAGCGGCGCCAGGCGGAACGAGCCGCGCAATCGGCGATAGGCGACACGCTCGACCGCCCAGCCATAGACCGCCGTCAGTGCCATCGCAATCAGCAGCACGAGCAGCAGCGCCAGCGGCATCCAGGTGATGCCGAGCGCGCCGAGGACGACGAAGAAAATCAGCGAAATGAACGCGCCGATCATGAAAATTTCGCCATGGGCGAAATTGATCATGCCGACGATGCCGTAGACCATCGTGTAACCGATGGCGATGAGC
>JAGWIH010000084.1 GCA_028866355.1 Alphaproteobacteria bacterium | reverse complement strand
CGGACGGCCAGATTCTCGACACCCATTCGATTTCGGCCGGCCTCGATTATCCCGGCGTCGGGCCGGAGCACGCCTGGCTGTTCGAACAAAAGCGTGTTGAATACGTGACCGTGACCGATCGCGAAGCACTGACCGCCTTCCAGCTGCTGACGCGGCTCGAAGGCATCATCCCGGCGCTCGAATCGGCGCACGCCGTGGCCGCAGCAACGAGACTTGCGCCCGACCTGCCGCGCGACCATCTGCTGGTGATCAACCTGTCGGGCCGCGGCGACAAGGACGTCAACACCGTAGCGGCGACGCTCGGAGCGAAGCTGTGAGCCGCATCGCCGCACGCTTTGCGCAGCTCCACGCTGAAGGCCGCGCCGGCCTCGTGACCTATCTCACCTGCGGCGATCCCGACCGCGCCACGTTCGAGAAGCTTCTGGCGCGGCTCCCCAAGGCCGGGGCCGACCTGATCGAGATCGGCATGCCGTTCTCCGATCCGATGGCCGACGGCCCGTCGATCCAGGCGGCGAGCCTGCGCGCCCTGAATGCCGGCATGAATCTCGCCAAGACGCTCGACGTGCTGCGCCGCTTCCGCAAGGCCGAGAGCGATACGCCGGCAATCCTGATGGGTTACTACAACCCGATCTATCACTATGGCGTGCCGCGGTTCCTGAAGGACGCCAAAGCGGCGGGCTGCGACGGCTTGATCGTCGTCGATCTGCCGCCCGAGCACGACGACGAGCTGTGCCTGGCGGCGCGCGCCGTCGGCATCGACTTCATCCGCCTGGCGACACCGACCAGCGACGACAAACGCCTGCCGACGATCCTGAATAATGCCGGCGGCTTTCTCTATTACGTCGCGATCGCCGGCATCACCGGTACCAAATCGGCGCGGGCCGACATCGTCGCCGCGGCGGTGGCGCGGCTCCGGCGCCACACGCGTTTGCCGATCGCCGTCGGTTTCGGCATCCGTACGCCGGCGCAGGCGGCCGAGGTCGCGCGCATCGCCGACGCCGCGGTCGTCGGCTCGGCGCTGGTCGACCGGCTGGCGAAGAATCTCGACAAGCGCGGCAAGGCCAAGGCGGGCCTAGTGCCGGCCGTGCTCAAGGACGTCAGCGCGCTCGCACGGGGCGTGCGCACGGCGCGGCCGCGTCAGCCGGCCCGGGCGGCACAATGAACTGGCTCACCAATTTCGTCCTGCCCAAGATCCGGGCGGTCGTCGCCAAAAAGGAGGTGCCGGACAATCTCTGGCACAAATGCCCAGGCTGCGGACAGATGCTGTTCCACCGTGAGCTCGAGGCCAATCTCCATGTCTGCGCCGCCTGCGGCCATCATCTGCGCCTGGCGCCGGACAAGCGGCTGGCGATGCTGTTCGACGACGGCAAATACACGCTCATCGAATTGCCCAAGACGCTCGCCGACCCGCTGAAGTTCCGCGATCGCAAGCGCTACTCTGAACGGCTCAAAGAGGCGCAAGGCGCCAAAGGCACGACACGCGATGCCGCCTTGGTCGCGCACGGCACCATCGGCGGCGCCGCTGCCGTGGTTTGCGTCTTCGATTTCGGCTTCATGGGCGGCTCGATGGGCATTGCCGTCGGTGAAGCCCTGCTGTCGGCGGCGCGGCTTGCCGTTCTGCAAGAGGCGGCGCTGATCGTCATCCCGTCATCCGGCGGCGCACGTATGCAGGAAGGCATTCTGTCGCTGATGCAGATGCCGCGCACGACGCTGGCGGTCGAGATGGTCAAGGAAACCGGCCGGCCTTACATCGTCCTGCTGGCCGATCCGACCACCGGCGGCGTTTCGGCGTCGTTTGCCATGCTCGGGGACGTCACCTTAGCCGAGCCAGGCGCGGTCATCGGCTTTGCCGGCGCGCGGGTGATCGAAGAGACCATTCGCGAAAAGCTCCCGGACGGCTTCCAGCGTTCGGAATACCTGCTCGAGCACGGCATGGTCGACATCGTGGTCCACCGCCGCGACCTCAAAGCGACGCTCGATCGGATGCTCGGTCTGCTTTTCCGCAAAGGACCGCCGGCGATCGCGGCGCCGGTGACGCCGGAACGCGGATGGGATCGCGCCTAGCCGGGCGCCGGGCGCCGAGCGACCGCATTCTCGAGCGTCTGCTGACGCTCCACCCCAAGCTTATCGATCTGTCGCTCGACCGCGTCCTGCGGCTGCTGAAGACGTTGGGCGATCCGCAGGACGAGCTGCCGCCGGTGATCCACGTCGCCGGCACCAACGGCAAGGGTTCGACCATCGCCTTCCTGCGCGCCTTTCTCGAGGCCGCCGGCAAACGCGTCCATGTCTATACCTCGCCGCATCTCGTCCGCTTTCACGAGCGCATCCGGCTCGCCGGCAAGGTCATTTCCGAGAAGATGCTGGCCGCACTATTGGCCGAATGCGAGCGCGCCAATGCCGGCCAGCCGATCACTTTCTTCGAGATCACCACCGCCGCAGCGTTTCTCGCATTCGCACGCGAGACCGCGGACATCGCGCTGATCGAAGTCGGTCTCGGTGGCCGCTTCGACGCCACCAACGTCATGCTCAAGCCGGCCGTGGCCGTACTGACGCCGGTGTCGCTCGATCATCAGCACTTCCTCGGCGAGACCGTCGCCGCCATCGCCTTCGAGAAGGCCGGCATCCTCAAGCCGGGCGTGCCCGTTGTCGTCGGACCGCAACTGCCCGAAGCGGCGGCAGTGATCGCCGGCCGTGCCGCCGAGCTGCGCGCGCCGCTCTTCCGGCATGGGCGCGACTGGTCAGTCGAACAAGCCGAAGGCGGTGGCCTGATTTATCGCGGCCGGGTCACGCTCAACCTGCCGCCGCCGGGACTGGCCGGCGCGCACCAGTACGACAATACCGGCGCCGCGCTCGCCGCGCTCGAATGTCTGCCGGGCTTCGCGCTCGAAACAGCGACGCTGGCGCGCGGCATGGCAAAGGTGGAATGGCCGGCGCGGCTGCAAAAGCTGCGGCGCGGTCCATTAGTCAAAGCGCTGCCGAAGGATGCCGAGCTCTGGCTCGACGGCGCCCACAACGCCGCCGCCGGCGAGGTCTTGGCGCGGTTCGTCGCCGGTTGGCGCCGGCCAACGGGCCTGGTCTTCGGCATGATCAAGACGCACGATCCGATCGCCTTCCTGAAGCCGCTGGCGCCCTACGTGAAACGGTTGAGCGCGGTGGCAATACCGGGCGAAGCCAACACGTTGAGCGCCGAGGAAAGCGCGGCGGCGGCGCGGCAGGTCGGCATCGACGCCAAGCCTGCGAAAACGCTGCGCGACGCCGTCGCCGCGGCGAGCGCGCCGGGCGCGCGCACCTTGATCTGCGGTTCGCTTTATCTGGCGGGAAAAGTTCTGGCCGCCAACGGCTAGCGGCCTAAAGGACCGACTGCACCCACTCGACGAGCTTGGACTTGGGCAGCGCGCCAATCTTGGTCGCCGCGACTTGGCCGTTCTTGAACAGCATCAGCGTCGGAATGCCGTGCACGCCGTATTTGCTCGGCGTCTGCGGATTCTCGTCGATGTTGAGCTTCGCGACCGTCACCTTGCCGCCCATCTCGGCGGCGATGTCATCGAGAAACGGCGCGATCATTTTGCACGGACCGCACCATTCGGCCCAGAAATCGACCAGCACCGGGCCCGGCGCCTTGAGCACATCGGCGTCGAACGACGAGTCGGTCACCTTATTCGGTTTCATGCTTCGCTTGCTCCACGAGCCATCGGAGGCCGCAGCTTAGGCGAGCGCCGGAAACAGGGTCAAGCGAGGCTCCCGCGCGATGGCCGCATGGCTCGGCCCTTGAAATCCCGTTTCAGGCCCCGCGCCCATCCAGCGATGCCGCGGAAATCCACATCAGTTTCGGTCCTTCGGTCCACAGCAGCGCGCAGCGCACGTTCTTGCCCGGATAGACGCGCGCCAGCGCCACGCGGTAGGCGACGAGCTGATCGAGATACGGCTCGGGCACATCGGCTTCGGTCGGCGGCACCGGCCGCATCGTCTTGTAGTCGACAATGGCCACGTCGGTATCGGTCACCAGCAGGCGATCGATACGGCCGGACACCGCGCGATCACCCACGAGACCGACAACGGGCACTTCGGCTTCGGAACCGGGCCCGAACAGATCGGCCCACTCCGGCGCGGCGAGGACGGCCAGCGTTTCGGCGGCGATGCTCGCCTGTTCGGCCGGCGCCAAGCCGAGCACCGGC
The DNA here is from genome assembly GCA_028866355.1 of Alphaproteobacteria bacterium. Lineage (GTDB taxonomy): Bacteria > Pseudomonadota > Alphaproteobacteria > ATCC43930 > CGMCC-115725 > REEB95. The sequence goes on along the minus strand of JAGWIH010000084.1, from coordinate 4,451 downwards.
CGCGCGAGAAAGCGCTTGGCGGCCGCCGCGCGCTGGGCCGGCGCGACACGTGGCAGGCTTTGCAGCAAGCGATGGACGATCAGGCCCTTGCGGAAGATGTGGCCGCCGTCGGCGCCCAAGGGCGACCGGGTCGGCGGCTCGGTGCGCGACGACCGCGACGGTTGCAGCGGCTTGGGCGGCGTCGGCTCGGGCGGTGGCGGCGCAGTCGCCCACGATGGCAAGATTTCCGCCGCCGGGGCAGCAACACGGCGCACGGCTGGCGTTTCACGTGCAACGCGCTGTTGCGTGACCACGCGCAAACCCTCGCCGCTCCAACCCTCCGCGCCAATGAGCTTGGTCGCGTCGAAGGCGAACCCTTCGCCGCCGGCGGCCTTGAGGCCGGCGTGCACGAACGGATACCACGCCACGTCGGACGATTTTCGCTCGCCGGTCCAGCCGCAGACATAAAGCCGATCCGCCGCCCGCGTCAGCGCGACATACAGCAACCGGCGGTATTCCTCGTCGCGGCGCTGCTCGGCCAGCGCGACGGCAGCGCGCGCCGCCGGCGCATCACCGTCCTTGACCCACAGTGGCAAACCATCGTCGGTCCAGACAATGTCCGGTGACTGGGTCGGCACCGCCAGCGTATCGGGCAGGAACACGATCGGCGCCTGCAAGCCCTTGGCGCCGTGCACGGTGATGACGCGTAGCTCGTCGCGCCCGGCCTCGTTGTTGAGGTCGCGCTTGATTTCAAGTTCACCGAGCACCAGCCAATGCAGGAATCCTTGCAGCGACGGACCGTGATCGCGCTCGAAAGCCAGCGCCGCCGCCAGCAATTCGTCGAGCGGATCGTTCGCTTCGGCGCCGAGCCGTCCAAGAATTTTGCGCCGGCCGCCGCGCGCGCCCAGCACCTCGGCGAACAATTCGAACGGCGGAATGAAGTCGGCGCCCGTCAGCAGTGCCGCCAGCTCGTCGGCGGCGAAACGGAATGTCGGGTGGTCGCCAGCGCGTCGCCGCAGCTCGTCCCAAAGGCTGCCGGTGCGCGGCTGGGCGAGGTGGTACAGCTGTTGTTCGTCGAAGCCGTAAAGCGGGCTTTTGAGCACCGTCGCAAGGGTCAGATCGTCCGCCGGCAGCAGCAGGAATTGCGCCAACGCCACCAGATCCTGCACCGCCAGCTGATCGGCCAGCACCATGCGATCGACGCCGGCCACCGGCACGTCGCGCTCCTTGAGCGCGCGGACCAGCGCGCCGACGAACGGGTTGCGCCGCCGCACCAGCACCAGAATGTCGCCGGCATGGATCGGCCGGCCGCTCGATTCGAGACGCTCGCCGGTGTCGAGCCAGCGCTTGACCGTGGCAGCGATCGCCTCCGCCAGCCGGGCGCGCGGCTGCTTGAGCCGCGCCTGGCTCAACGGCGCGTCCCATGGCGTCGGCGGCTCGCCCGGCTCGGGTCCAACCGGCGGCCAGAGCTCGACGACGCCGGCGCCGAGCCGATGCGCTTCGTGCCGGATGACCTCGCTAGCGATCGCGACGCCGGCGGCGGCGCGCGGATCGGCGAACACGGCGTCGACCGTCCGCAGCACGGCGGCGACCGAGCGGTACGACAATTCAAGCGTCAGCGTCTGCCAAGTCTGCCGCGCGGCGTCGACGCGCACGCGAAAATATTCCTGCATCGCGACGAACTTGGCGGGATCGGCGCGCTGGAAGCTGAAGATCGACTGCTTCGGATCGCCGACCGCGAACACCGTCCGCACGCGGTCGCGCGCGCCTTCGCCGACGAAGAATTCTTCGGCCAGCGCCGCCACGACCTCCCATTGGTCCGGATTCGTGTCCTGCGCCTCGTCGATCAGGATGTGGTCGATGCCGCCGTCGAGCTTGAACAGCACCCACGGCGCGACGCCCGGCCGTCGCAGCAAGTCTTTTGCCTTCAGCACCAGATCGTCGAAATCGAGCAACGCGCGGGCAGTCTTGTCGGCGGTATAGGCGTCGAGCACCGCGCCGGCCAAGCGTAGCAATGCGGTAGTCGAAGCGACGAGCCGCGCTGCATCGCGTCGCGTCCGCGCCGCTTCAAGCCGTTCGGCCTCGGCCGCGAGCACGGCGGCGATGGACGGATCGACGGCCAGCGCTGCCTTGGTTGCCAGCCGAACGCGTCGGCCGCCTTCCTGCGTAAAAAAGGTATCGCCGTAATCGTCGAAACCGCGAACCCGACCGCCAACGCGGTCGAGCCAGCGGCCGATGGCGCGGCTTGCCTTCGCATCCGTCGACAAGCCGCTTTGACCGAGCACGCGCGCCGCGCGCTTGAGCGCATCGCCATCGAAGGCATCGTCCTTGCAGGCCTGTCGAACAATCGAGTCCGCTGTCTCGCGCGGCTGCAAGCCCAAGAACGCGCGCAGCCGCGCCTCGAATTGCGCATCGCCGGCCGCGCGCACGGCAGCGACGCGCTCGCGCTCGTCAGCGAGCATCTCGATGAGCTCGATGAAACGGCTTTCGCCGACCCGTTGCGTCACCGCATCGAGCGCGGCGCCGAGGACCTTCGGCTTGCCATCGCGCGCTCGGTCGAGCACGCGGGCGACGGCGCGTTCCAGCGCTTCGGCCGCGCTGCGTTCCTCCATCACCTGGAAGTGCGGCGGAATGCCGGCTTCGAGCGGAAAGCGCCGCAGCAGCGACTGACAGAAGGCGTGGATGGTTTCGATGCGCATGCCGCCGGGCGCGTCGAGCACGCGCGCGAACAGCTGCCGCGCCCGGTCGAGCCGATCGACGTCGACATCGCCGTCGACCAGACCGTTGAGCTTCTTGCGCAAGTCCACATCGGGCATCGTCGCCCAGGCGCTGAGCTCGGTGCCGACGCGGATCGCCATTTCGGCTGCCGCCGCCTTGGTGAAGGTGAGGCAAAGGATGCGTGCCGGCTCGTTGCCGGCGAGCAGCAGCGCCAGCACCCGGTCGGTCAGCACCTTGGTCTTGCCGGTGCCGGCCGAAGCGGCGACCCAGACGGACGCGGCAGGATCGGCGGCGCGGCGTTGCAGGACGCCAGGATCGGTTTTCGGCCGCGCGCTCATTCGTCCTCGTCGCCGCCGGGCAGCCATTCCTTGACCCGGGCAAGATGCGTGTAATCCGAATAACGCGGCCGTTTGTCGGGCTGCGGCCAAGCGCGATAGGGCGTCGCCGGATCGTCGAAAGCAGCGATCAGCCGTTCGAGACCTTGCCGGGCATTTTCGACCAGCGCGTTGACGGCGGTGACACCGTCGCCATCGACGCGTTCGACGCCCGGCGGATCGCCGCCCGACAATCGCCAATGAATCAAGGCCGCGACCGCAGCCGGCGGAACACCCGCGAAGCCGCCCGCCGCCGTGATCATCGCTTCGAGCGCGAGCTGCGGCGCATAGCCGGCCTTGACCTCGCCGACGTGCGGCAAGACACCAGTCTTGTAATCGAGAATCGTCAAACCGCCGGCGGCGAGACGATCGATACGATCGGCCTTGCCCGACAGCGTGAACGGACCGTGCTTGGCCGGCAGCGAAAGCGTGCCGCCGATCTCGCCGAAGCTTTGTGCGATCAGCGCGCGGCGTTCGCGTTCGGCTTCGACCACCCAGCCGGCGATGCGCTCGAACCGCGGCCACCAGAAGGCGTGCACGTTGGGGCGCTGCAATGCCTCGCCGAAACACTCCCGGCCGATCGCCAGCAGCTTGTCTTCGGCATCGTCAGGCAGCGCGCCGGGAAAAGCCTGCAAGAACCGGTGCAGCGCCGCGTGGACGAAAATGCCGCGCTCCGCCGCGCCGGGATCGGCATCGATCGGCTCGAGCGCCCGGAGGCGCAACACATGCTTGGCATAGATCGCATAAGGATCGCGCAGCCAGGTTTCGATTTCGGTGACCGAAAGCTGACGTGGGCGGGCTTTGACCGGCGGACGTGCCTCGGGCGGATCGATGCGCCGGGCCGGCCCGGCATCGTCGAGCCGGACCTGCCAGGCAAGCGGCGCGGCGTCATCGAGCTTGGCGTCGAGACCGGCAGCGCGCAGCGCGGTTTCGAGCCGCAGCAGCCAGCGCGACGGCACGGTCGGATTGCCTTCGACACGCACCGCGCGCGTCAGCACAACGCTGCGGGCGCCGAGACATTGGACGAAATCGTGCGCGGCGCGCCCAGCGCGCAGCTCGGGCGGCGGCAGGCCGAAATCGCGCCGCATCGGCCGCGACAGCCACGGATCGCTGTCGGTCCGTGCTGGCCAGACGCCTTCGTTGAGGCCGCCGAGAACCACCAAATCGGCCTGCTGCAAGCGGGCCTCGAGCAAGCCCCAGATGAACAGCCGTGGATGCCGGCCGTAGGCGGGCCGCACCACCGGTGCCGCGATCAGCGCCTCGAACAGCGCTGGATAATCGGCGCCCGCGAGCTTGGGGAAACCACGCGCGGCGCCGAGCAGCTCGCTGAGCCAGACCGCGGCCGCCTCGCCGGCTTCCTCGCGCCACAGCCGGCGATCG
>JAGWIH010000083.1 GCA_028866355.1 Alphaproteobacteria bacterium | reverse complement strand
GCCTCGCGCAAGGTTCCGGCGCCGAACCGCACATCGCAAAACGCGACGTCGATCGCGAAACTCTTGGTGTCGAAGCCAAGCGCCATTTCGCCCGAAACCGGCAAATCGACCGCAGCAAGTGGCTGTAATGCCGGCGCCGCAGGCGCGAACAGCGCCGGATCGACGCCCTCGAAGTCGATCCGCACCGACAGCTCACCCGTATTGCGGTAAGCGAGACGGCCGCTCAGCAGCGCCTGTTTGCCGCCGATGCCGACGGCCAGCTGCATGTGGCCATCGACGCCATTGGTGTTGCGGGCCATCACGAGGTCGACCTGGTCGGCGCGCCACGTCACACCGAGCGATTTATCGTCGACGATCAGCGTCGCGTTGGTCATTGAGAAGGTCGACAGGTACTGCAACGGTCCGCCAGTACCCAACGGCGCGGCAACGTCTCGCGTCAGTCGCTCCCCCCAAAATTCAGCGGTTTGGCTTTCGGCGGTCTGCTCGCCGACGGCGATATGAAACGACCCGTCGGCCGCCCGTACGAGACGCAGCACCGGACGATCGAGCACGACGCGTGACGGCGCCAGACGCCCTTGCAGCAGCGCCCACGGGCTCAACACGATCTCCATGTCGTGGAAATTCAAACGCGCGCCGCTCGTTGGCTGGCTCAGGTGGACGCCTTGGGCGAACAGATGGATGCGCCGGTTTGACCAGCTCAAGACCGTGTGGTCGATCGTGACGAGCACGCCGCTCGGTCCGCTCGACAATGCCGACGCGAGATAGGGCGTAATGGGATCGAGCACGATCGGTCCGCGCGACAACCGCCATGCCGCCACGCCGCCGGTCGTCGCGATAATCACGATCAGCACGACGATGCCGGCCAGGATGGCGCGCGCCAGCCGGACGTGTGGTGGGCGGCGATCTTGACCGTGCTGCGGCGCGCGCGCAGGCTGCGGCGGCCGATTATCGGCTGCATCGCTCATGTCATCGCCGCCATTCGACACTTACGACAATCTCCCGCCTGTTGCCGACGATGCGGCCGCAGCTGTCGGTCTCGCGCGCTGGCATGAAACGGCCGACGACGTGCGCGACGCGAACCTCGCCGTCTTCATGCGCGATCTTGCCGCGGATTCGGCTGGCCGACGGTTGCTGACGACGCTCTTTGGCAACAGCCCTTACCTAGCCAATTGCTGTTTCAGGGAATCGGCCCTGCTTGCCCGACTTTGGCGGCAGGGGGTGGCGGCTACTTTCGCTGAACTCATTTCCCGGCTCAACCGCGATCTCACGCCAACGATGCCGCAGGAAGCCCTGGCGGCCGAGTTGCGACGTCTCAAACGCGGCGCAGCACTGACGATCGCGATCGCCGATATCGCCGGTCTTTGGCCACTGACGCAGACGATGGAGGCGTTGAGCCGCTTTGCCGAGGACGCTTTGGCGTTGGCGACCCGCCACCTTCTGCACGCGGCGGCAGCGCGCGGCTTGCTCGCGCTCCGCCATGCCGACGATCCGGCACGCGACAGCGGATTCGTCGTTCTGGCGATGGGCAAGCTTGGCGCCAGTGAGCTCAATTACTCAAGCGACATCGATTTGGTCGTGGTGTTCGATCCGGAGAAAGCCCGAATCATCGGCGACACGGATTCGCAGACTCTGTTCAGCCGGATGACCCAGGATTTGGTCCGCGTGATGGCCGAACGGACCGACGAAGGCTATGTCTTCCGGACAGATTTGCGGCTGCGGCCCGATCCGGGGTCGACGCCGCCGGCCTTGTCGCTGCCTGCCGCCCTCGCCTATTACGAAAGCGCCGGCCAAAATTGGGAGCGTGCTGCGTTGATCCGCGCGCGGCCGGTAGCCGGCGATCGCGACGCCGGCCGCGAATTCCTTGCCGCGCTGACGCCGTTCCTGTGGCGCAAGTATCTCGACTTCGCAGCAATCCAGGACATCCACTCGATCAAACGGCAGATTCATGCGCATCGTGGCGGCGCTGCGGTCGCCGTCGCCGGCCACAACGTCAAGCTCGGCCGCGGCGGCATCCGCGAAATCGAGTTCTTCGCGCAGACGCAACAGCTGATCTGGGGCGGCCGCGAACCCGATTTGCGCCAGCGTCAAACCGTTCCCGCGCTCGAAGCGCTGGCGGCCGCCGGTCACATCTCGCGCCAGGCCGCCGACGATCTCGCCGAGGCCTATGCGTTCCTCCGCCGTGTCGAACATCGGCTGCAAATGATCGACGACGCCCAAACCCATACGATCCCGGCGGACACCGACGGCATTCGCCATCTGGCGCTGTTCCTCGGTTACGCGACGGCAGACGCCTTCGCCGCCGACCTGACGCGGCAATTGACGATCGTCGAAAGCCATTATGCCAACCTGTTCGAAGAGGCGCCGTCGCTCGCGGCGCCCGGCAATCTCGTCTTCACCGGCACCGACGACGATCCGGAAACCCTGCGCACGCTGACGGCGCTGGGTTTCGCCGATCCTGGCGGCGTCGCCGGGATCGTGCGCGCCTGGCACCATGGCCGCTATCGCGCGACGCGCAGCCAGCGCGCCCGCGAGCTGCTGACCGAACTCGTGCCGGCGCTGCTGCGGTCGTTCGGCGCCAGCGCCGCGCCTGACGCCGCACTCATTCGCTTCGACCATTTCCTCGGCCGGCTGCCGGCCGGCGTGCAGTCGTTCTCGTTGCTGCATCAGAATCCGGGCTTGCTCGATCTCGTCGCCGAGATCATGAGCGCGGCGCCGACATTGGCCGAAACCATGATGAACCGGCCGGGCGTGCTCGATGCGGTGCTCGCCGCAGGATTCTTCGAACCGTTGCCTCCGTGCGCCGCGCTGACCGCCGATGTCGGGCAGCTGCTCGATCGCGCGCGCCACGCGGAAGAGATGCTGGATCTGGCGCGGCGCTGGGTCGCCGAACGCAAGTTTCAGGTCGGCGTCCAAGCGCTGCGCCGTCGCCTCGACGGCGAGGCCGCCGGCGGCGCCTTCGCCGACATCGCCGAGGCTGCGCTAGCGGCCTTGCTGCCGCGCGTGGCGGCGGAATTCGCCCGCACGAATGGCACGATCGCGGGCGGCGCCGTCGCCGTACTCGGCCTCGGCAAACTCGGCAGCCGTGAGATGACTTACGCGTCCGATCTCGACCTGATCCTGATCTACGACGCGCCGGACGACGCCGAGAGCACCGGCGGCGCGCAGCCGCTGGCCGCCCCTACCTATTACGCGCGCCTGTCGCAGCGCTTCATCAATGCGCTGACGGCGGCGACGGCCGAAGGCCGCCTCTACGATGTCGACATGCGGCTGCGTCCATCCGGCACCGCGGGCCCGGTGGCCACAAGCCTGCAAGCTTTCCGCCGATACCATCGCGAACTCGCCTGGACGTGGGAACAGATGGCGCTGACGCGCGCGCGACCGGTTGTCGGCGACGGCGCCTTCGTCGCACATGTCATGGCCGAGATCCGGTCGGTGCTGGTCCGTCCGCGCAGCACGCCGGAGCTGGCCAACGAGGTCGTCGCGATGCGCCGCCGCATCGCCGACACGCATCGCAATCCGTCCGCGTTCGACGTGAAGCATCGACCGGGCGGTCTCATCGACATCGAGTTCATTGCCCAGTTTCTCCAATTGCGCGACGCGGCACAGACCCCCCAAATCCTGCACGCCAATACGCGTAGCGCGTTGACGGCGCTGGTGGTTGCCGGGGCGCTGACGCACGGCGACTGCGAAATCCTGATCCACGCCCTGACACTCTGGCGCAACGTTCAGGGCCTGCTGAAGTTGACCGTGCGGGAGCCGTTCGACGAGGCGGCGACGCCGCCAACGGTCAAGGATTTGATTGCGCACGGCGCCGCTGCGATTGACTTCGATGCGCTCAAGCAGGATATGGAGACCGCCGCACGCGCCGCCCACGGCCTCTTTCGCCGCCTGGTCGAGACAGCGGCGGTCAAGATGGCGGAGGAGCGCGCACCATGAGCCTCGAGATCGGCGACAAGGCGCCGGATTTCACCTTGCCCACCGACGGCGCCGGCACCGTGCGGCTGTCGGATCTCAAGGGACAGCATGTCGTGTTGTACTTCTATCCGAAGGACGACACCTCCGGTTGCACCGCGGAGGCGTGCCAGTTCCGCGACCTTTTCCCAAAATTTGGCCGCAACGACACCGCAGTCATCGGGATTTCACGCGACTCGGTCGCGTCCCACGACAAATTCAAAAAGAAATACAAGCTGCCCTTTACCCTCGCCGCCGACGAACAAGGCAAGGTGACGGAGCGTTACGGCGTCTGGGTCCAAAAGAGCATGTATGGGCGCAAATACATGGGAATCGAGCGCTCCACCTTCCTGATCGACGGCAAAGGCGTGATTCGCGGCATTTGGCGCAAGGTCAAGGTTCCCGGTCACGCCGAAGAGGTCTTCGCCGCCATCAAGGCATCGTAGTGGGCGGGCGGGCGCTCTCGGCTGCTTTATGCGGGGTTACGGCCGCATGCGATCGCGTGGTAGCATCGCCGCCAATGACGCTTCGGAAGCTTTTCCGTAAGTCGGACTTCACCGCCACGGCGTTGGCGCTCGCGGTATTTTTCGCCGCTATCGTGCCGCTCGCCAACGCGACGGCTCCGATCACCGTCAGCCAGCGCAACCGGAGCTTCAATCCCGATATCTTGACCATCCCCGTCGGCGGCGTCGTCCACATCGTCAACGACGACCGCGTGACCCACCACGTCTACGTCGATTCGCCGACCATGAAATTCGACTCCGGTGAACAACCGGTCGGCACGACGGTGGATTTGGAATTCGATCACGCCGGCACCTTTCGCGTGTTGTGTGCCATCCATCCCACCATGCACCTGCTGGTGACGGCGAAATAAACTTAGCGCGGCAAGACCGGAGAATCGGTCGGCTTCGGATCGGACGTCAACGTATCGAGAAACGCGATCAAGTCGGCTTTTTCCTGCGCCGTCAGGTGAAGCGGCTTGATGAAATCGGCGCGGCTGGGACGGTCGATGCCGCCGCGATCGTAAAGATCGATGACGTCGGCCAGTGTCGCTTCCGAACCGTTGTGCATGTAGGGCGCGCGGCGCGCCACGTCGCGCAGCGTCGGCACCTTGAACGCGTATTTGAGCTTCACCGTATTCGGGAACAGCCGGGCGCGACCGATATCGTCGCCGGTCGCGGTCCCGATGTCGTAGAACCCTTCGTCGGTGAAGGCCCAGCCGATATGACAATTCGAGCAGCCGGCTTTACCCGTGAACAGGGCGAAACCGTGTTTTGCTTGTGCGCTGATAGCGTTTTCGTCGCCATCGATCCAACGATCGAACGGCGCCGGCCCTGAGACGATCGTGCGTTCAAACGTTGCCAGCGCGTCGGCGATATGCGTTTCAGTGACCGCATGGTCGGCGAATGCTGCGGCGAACGCCGCGCGGTATCCGGGGATCGCCGACAGCGCCTTGATCAGATCGTCCGGCTTGCGGTTCATGATTCCGGGATTGGTGATCGGGCCGGAGAACGCGACCGCCTCGAGCGATGGGAAATGACCATCCCAGCCGAGAACCGGCGCCCACGCAATGTTGAGCATCGTCGGCGTATGCGTTTTCATCGCCTGGGTACCGACACCCAAGCGCAGGCCATCAGTCCAAGACAGCCCGGGGTTATGGCAACTGGCGCAGGATTGCGTGCCGCTGCCCGACAGGATTGGATCCCAGAACAGCAATTCGCCGAGATGGGCCTTCGCTTTGGAATAGGGGTCGTCGGCCGGGAACGGCGTCGTTTTCGGCCGGGCAAAATCCGCTTTGAGTTCAGCAAGCGTCGGTTGCGCGGGCGCGGCCGCGTCGGCGACGGAGCCGGACACGCCAACACGGAGCAACACCGCCGCAACCACGATAATCGGCGCCACCCAAGGCGCCCGCGATACCCAGCGGCGCAGTCTGCTTTGATGGATTTTTGGCATCAGCAGGACGCCACCGTGGCCGTTTGCGGGGCGCGTGCCGCTTCCTGCAGCAGGACGGTGACGGTAGTACCTTTGCTGGGTGCGCTCACGATTTCGAGCCGGCCGCCGTGCAACTCAACGATGCTCTTGCACAATGGCAGGCCCATGCCGGTGCCTTCATAACGTCGCGACAGGCTGCTGTCGACTTGGCTGAACGGTGACAAAGCGACCGGAATGTCCTCGGCACGCATGCCGATGCCTGTGTCGGCAACTGACAACGCGATGAAGCCGGCGCCGTCGCGCCGCGCCGACAACGTGATATGGCCGTCCGCAGGCGTGAACTTGACCGCATTGGAAACCAGCTGCTGCAGGATGCGGTTCAAGCGCGTCGGATCGGCGAGCAGCCAGAGGCTTTCGGCCGATGGCGCCACGGCCATCGTGAGTTGTCCGCGTTCGGCCTCGCGGGCGAAGAAAGCCACGACCTGGTCCATCGCCGACTGTGCGTCGACCGGTTCGGGAACGATCTCGAGACTGCCGCCCTCGCATTTGGCGTAATCGAGGATGTCGTTAATCATCTCGAGCAGATGGCGGCCGCTGCGCATGATGTCGTTCGCGAATTCCTTGTAGGACGGTTGCCCCACCGGACCGACCATCTCGCCAGCGATGATTTCGGAGAACCCGATCACCGCGTTGAGCGGCGTGCGCAGCTCGTGGCCCATGTTCGCGAGGAATTCGGTCTTGGCGCGATTGGCCGCCTCAGCTTGTTCTTTGGCGGTGCTGAGCGCGAGCTCGCGCTCCTTGAGCGCGGAAATGTCGCTGATAATGACGACGAAGCCGCCGTCCGCGGTCGCGCTGCGGCTCAGGTGCAGCCACCGAATTCCGTCGACGCACATCTCGCCGCGCGGCTGCGCCAGAGCGCCTTCGAGCATCTCGGGAAACGGCGCGCCGGGTGCGAGGCTGCCGGCGAGCGCGGGAAAGAACGCGGTAACCTGGGAATTCGCGATCAGGATATGGCCGGCGGCATCGGCCAGCACGACGCCTTCGGCGCTGTTTTCGAGCGCGTTGACCAGACGATTCTGCGCCGACCGCCGGGCGGCGATTTCGCGCTCCATCATGCCGCGAATGTTGTCGCGCATCACCGCCATCGAGCCGAGCAGCTGGCCGAGTTCGTCGTTGCCGGCGGTGCCGATTTCGACGTCGAGCTCGCCTTCGGCGATACGCCGCGCGGCCGACGACGCCGTCGCGATCGGGCGCACCATTCGCCGCGCCAGCAGCAGGGCGATGACGCCGCCGAGCAGGACCGCGGCCAGAGTCGCCGCGATGCTGAAGGTGCGATAGCCGGCGATCGACGCAAGCGCGCTTTCGCGGAACTTGAAGCCGTCTTCCGCCGTCAGCTCGACCAGATTGTCGAAATCGTCGTCGATGCCTTTGGCGCGGGCGAGCAGCGTTTCCCGATCGGCCACATCGTCGACGCCATTGATCAAATCACGGCGCAATTTGTTCCAATTCGCGACCGCGGCAGCGGTATCGTGCGCGGCTGCGGCGGCGCGCGGCGACAACGAGCGCCCTTCGGTTACGGTGAGATCTTCGGCCACCGACGCGGCCAGATCGTCCATGCGCGCGTCGAGCTCTTTTTGGTGCGCCGGATCGTGCGACGTCACGCGGTCGGTCAAGGCGACTTCGATAGCCGTGAAATTCGACAGTGCCAGCCGCGCATAGCTGATCGACATCAGCGGCTTATCGTAGGTCTCGACGACCAGCCGGCCCGAATTGACGACGCTGTTGACGGCGTAGAAGCCGAGCGCACCGGTCAAGGCCGCAAGCGCGAAGAACGCGAGCAAAATCTTGCCGCGGATCGTCACTCCCATGGTTCGAACGAGCCGTGCAACGGTTCGCGACCCGCTCGAAGCGTCGGCATGCGGTTGCTGAGACACGCGCTTTTCCCTTGGCGAAACGTGGCCCAGAGTGCCGGTATTGCGGCTAAATTTGAGTTAAAGCGCGATATGTGCCTGGAACACGTTAACGCGAGGTGCCGAAATCGGCGGCAAATTCCTTGCCGCGTTAACGAATTGCGTTCAGACGGGACCGAAGAGGGTTGGGTCGGCGAACTCGTCGCCGCGGGCCTGTTCGAGCTCCTGGTTGTAGCGGCGGAGGGCATAGGCTTCGGTGACGAAGCCGATGGGCTTGCGGTCGGTGGCGCTGGCGAGGACGGGGAGCGCTTCGACCTCGGCGGAGACGAAGCGGTCGAGGGCGGCGCGGACGTTCTGGTGAGGGAGCAGGAACTGGGTCTCGGCCTGGCGCAGGTCGGCGGCGCGCAGGCTGGCGAGACGCTCGTCGAGGTCGGGGTTGTGGGCGTCGGCGGTCACCACCATGCCGGCATAGTCGCCCTTGGCGTCGAGCAGGAAGACGCGGTTGCTGCCACCCAAGGGGAACTGCGCCCGCAACTCGGCCAAGGGCAGGTTCTCCGACACGGTCTGGATGTCGCGGCGCATCATCTTGCGCACCGTCAGGTCGCGGATCCAGCCCACGTCTTGCGCGCCCCGGATCGGCACCCCGCGCAGATGGAACCGCCAGGTGGCAAACGAATAGCCAAACGTCGAGCGCACGATCATCGAGGCGACGATCACCCCCACCATCACCCCGAGCGTGACATAGAAGTTCGCCGTCATCTCCAGCGTCAGCAGGATCATGGTCACCGGCGCGCCGATGATCGCCGCCGCCATCGTCCCCATCCCCACCACCGTATAGGCCAGCCGGTCGAT
>JAGWIH010000378.1 GCA_028866355.1 Alphaproteobacteria bacterium | reverse complement strand
ATGCGCAACCCTTGTGCCTGGACGTGGCCGAAGGTGCCGTCGCCTTCGACCGGATCGTGGCTGACCGCCGTGCCTTGCGCCATGTTGATGGTCACGCTGTCGGAATGCAGCGCGTTACCTTTGTCTTGGTAGAGTTCGACGTTGCCGAACAGATCGAGCAGCTGTTGTTGCGGCTGATAAAGGCCGACATAGGCGGTCAATTCGTCCCAATTGCCGGTGGTGGTCGTCAAATCCGCCTTCGGCGAATCGAGCGAGATCGCGTCGTCGACCTTGGGCATCTGGCTGGCCGAGTCGGCGGTGACGACGAAAGGCCGATTGTCGCGATCGACGCCGGAATAGCGCGGATCGACCATCCGGACCTGCCGCGCTTGGCTGACATCGATCTTCGGCATCCGCGCAAAGTGCACTCGGTCGATCGCGCCTTGAATCCGCGGCCAAACCGCGACCAGCAGCAAGAGCGCCAGAGCGGTCGCCGGCAGGATGCGCTTGGCGACGCCGACGAAGCGGCTGTAGCGGCGCAGCGACGCGGTGTTGCGTTCGGGGCCTGTGGAGCGCATCTGCGCCAGATCGATCTGCGTCTTCACGCGATCCCCGCACGCAGGCAATCGTGGATGTGCAGGATGCCGAGCGGCTTGTTGGCTGCATCGACGACGAACAGGCTGGTGATGGCGTTCTGATTCATCGTGGCTAAAGCTTCGGCGGCGAGCGCCTGCGGCCGGATGATCTTCGGGCGGCGGCTCATCACTGCGGCGACATTGGCGCGCAGCAATCCATCGCCCATGTGGCGGCGCAAGTCACCGTCCGTGATGACGCCGGCCAGGCGGCCGGAGCCGTCGACGATGCCGACACAGCCGAAGCTTTTCGCGGTCATCGCCAGGATGGCGTCCGCCACGGCGGTCTCGATCGGCACCAGCGGCACCGCGGCACCGTCATGCATGATGTCGGCGACTTTCAGCAGGCGGCGGCCGAGGCGGCCGCCGGGATGCAGCTGCTGGAAATCATCGGCCGAAAAGCCCTTGCGTTCGAGCAGCGCCACGGCCAGCGCGTCGCCCAATGCCATCATCATCGTCGTCGATGTCGTTGGCGCCAGGCCCATCGAGCAGGCTTCGGCCGCGGCCGGCAGGCGTATTGTCACGTCCGCCGCTTCGGCCAGTGCGCTGTTCTCGCGCGCGGTGATCGCAATCAGCGGCAAGGTGAAGCGCCGTGCATGCGCGATGACGTCGGCGAGCTCGTTGGTTTCACCCGAGTTCGACAGCGCCAGCACAGCGTCTCCGGCGGCAAGCATGCCGAGATCGCCGTGGCTCGCCTCGGCGGGATGGACGAACTGCGCCGGCGTGCCGGTCGATGCCAAGGTCGAGGCGATCTTGCGCGCGACATGGCCGCTCTTGCCCATGCCGGTGACAGTGACGCGGCCGGCGATCGACGCCAGCTTGTCGACGGCTTCGGCGAAACTTCCATCGAGTTCAGCCGCCAACGCTTCGAGACCGACGATTTCGGTGTCGAGCACGCGGCGGGCGACGGCGATATCCGGTGATTCTTTCGTTTTGGCTATTGTGCGGCGCAACGACATTCTCCCGTTGCGAGCGTCTCCGACGGTGACGACCGGGGCGCGGGAACGGACATTCCCCCTCATCATAAGGGCACTATGCTCTCGCGATCCCCCGAAATCAACGGAACGGGGC
>JAGWIH010000377.1 GCA_028866355.1 Alphaproteobacteria bacterium | reverse complement strand
CGATGTGAGATGACGATGCACAATTTTATCCGCAGCCGCCTTGTCGGGCCGGCGCTGGCTTCCCTTCTGATGTTCGGTCTGGCCGCGTGCGTACAGCAGCGCAACACGGACGACAATAGCGGGGCGGCCGTCACCGCAACCAGCAGCGCGGCACCGTCGCACGATTCCGACATGGGGCTCTATACGCGCGTGCTCAACCGCGTACAGGCCAGCTACGTCCAGCCAGTGAGCGAAGACAAGCTGGTCGTCAACTCGCTCAAAGGCATGCTGTCGTCGCTCGATCCGCATTCCGATTATCTCGACGAAAGCGAATATCAAGACCTGCTCGACGAGAGCGAGGGCGAGTTCGCCGGCATCGGCGCCGAAATCACCCGCGACGAGGATCATCCGAAGGTGATTTCGCCGATCGACGACACGCCGGCCGCACGCGCCGGGCTCAAGCCAGGCGACCTTTTCCTGAAGATCGACGGCAAGCTGACCGACGGCATGGACCTCAAACAGGCGGTCGACTTGCTGCGCGGCCCAGTCGGGACGCCGGTGCGCGTGACCATCGTCCGCGCCGGCGTGAAACCGTTCGACGTCACCCTGGTGCGCGCGATCATTCACGTCGCGTCGGTCAAATCGCAGCTCGAGCCCAATAATATCGGCTATATCCGAATCTCGCTTTTCGCCGAGAAGACCAACGACGAGTTGTTGAAGGCGATCGACAACCTCACGCAGAAGGCCGGCGGTCATCTCAACGGCGTCGTGCTCGATTTGCGCAACGATCCAGGCGGTCTGCTCGACCAGGCGGTGGCCGTCGCCGGCGACTTCCTTGACGGCGGCACCGTCGTTTCGACCCGCGGCCGCGATCCCGACGACAATCGCATCTTCACCGCCGCGTCGTCCGGCGATCGCATCGGCGGCGCGCCGATGATCGTGATGGTCAACGGCGCATCGGCATCGGCGTCGGAGATCGTTGCCGGCGCGCTCAAGGATCGGCATCGCGCGCAGATCCTCGGCACCCGCAGCTTCGGCAAGGGTTCGGTCCAGACCATCATCCCGCTCGAAGGCCGCGGCGCGATCCGGCTGACCACCGCGCTCTACTACACGCCGTCGGGCAAATCGATCCAGGATCGCGGCATCACGCCCGACTTCGTCGTGTTGCCGCCGCGCGGCCAACGCGAGCCGCAAGCCGACGTCATCCACGAGGCCGATCTCAAGGGCGCGATCAATAATCCGGGCGGGCCGCTCAAGGCGGCGGCGAACCAGAAATCGCCCGAGGCGAACATCGATCCGCTGCTCATCGGCACGCCGAAGGATTCGCAGCTGACGGCGGCGCTCGACCGTCTCAAGAACGACCAAGCCAAGACCGCGGCGACCGCAGCGCACTAAGACTAGATCGGTTGGGACGGCGTTACGCCCCCTCACCCTTCCCTCTCCCCCAACTTGGGGGAGAGGGTTGCTTAGGGTTGGCGAGGCACACCCGAGCCTTACCCAAAGCTGGGTGAGGGGAACTGTTTTCAACCTAAGCTTGCCGCAGCGCACTAACGACCCGACACAACCACGCAGATGTGAACCGCGGCGCGGTTTCGGCCGCGACCGCGTGCTTCTTATAATGGCGGGGATCCGCACGGAGGCACCCATGCACATCGCGCGGCGGCTGTTGGTGGTTCTTGCGCTAACCCTAACCGGCTGCATCGCC
>JAGWIH010000082.1 GCA_028866355.1 Alphaproteobacteria bacterium | reverse complement strand
GGCCGCGCCATCCTGGCCGAGCCGCGTCTGCTGTTGATGGACGAGCCGCTGGCGGCGCTCGACGCGGCGCGCAAAGAGGAAATTCTGCCGTTCATCGCGGCGCTGCGCGGCGCACTCGATATTCCCGTCGTCTATGTCAGCCACGCGATGGACGAGGTCATCCGCCTTGCCGACACGCTGGTGTTGGTCGACGGCGGCAAGATCGCCGCGACCGGCACGGTCGAGGAATTGACCAGCCGGATCGATCTGCGGCCGCTGACCGGCCGGTTCGAGGCCGGTGCGGTAATCCGCACCGTGCTGCGCGGCCACGACAAGGTCTATGGCTTGAGCGAATTGGCGTTTCCGGGCGGACGGCTGCGCGTGCCGCATATCGACCTGCCGCTCGGCACGCCGTTGCGTTTGCGCATCCACGCGCGCGACGTCGTGCTTTCCTCGGCGCCGCCGAGCGGCCTGTCGATTCGTAACGCCTTCGCCGGCCGCGTGGTCGAAATCTCGCCCGACAAAGGACCCCTCGTGGATCTTCGCCTGGATATCGGCACACCCGCCGAGCCCGTGATGCTGTGGGCACGCATCACCCAGCGCGCGCTGGCCGATTTACGACTCGTCGTGGGCAGCCCGGTCCACGCGATGGTCAAGACGGTGGCGCTCGAACGGCCCAGTCCCGGGGCCGGCCGCGGCATCAGCGAGGCGCATGAGGCGGTGTAACCGCCGAATCGGCGCGGCAAAAATCGCTAAAATCCGCGTTGATTCCCCGATATTGTTAGCGCCGATTAACACACGCTCAAGAAAAGTCATGGCAAAGTGCCGCATTCGTTTATTCTTTGCACGCCGGGGGAAGCCGGACGATGGCGGAACCATTGTCGCAAAAGGACAATAACGAGTTCGACGAGCTGTGGCGCATTCGTCAGGCCGCGGAGCGCGAAGCGCGCGAGGCCGAAGACCGCCGTGCGTTCGAGCGCAAGAACGTCTTCTGGAAAGCGCGCCTGGTGCTGCCGGAAGGCGCGATCAACTGCGTCGTCTATGACCTGTCGATGGGCGGCGCGCGCGTGCGCTTGGTTGCGCAGCTTGAGAAAGAGCAGCGGGTGCGGCTCGACATCGACAAATTGAGCCCGCTCAACGCCGAGATCGTTTGGCTTGGCATCGGCATGATCGGCATCCGCTTCACCGACGATCCGGCGTTCATCGGCCGCACGCTCGGCCCGCTGCTCGCCGGCGGCGCCGCTCAGCGCTCGCCGTAAAGCTGCCGGGCGCGCTTTTCAAACGCGCCCACCATCCGCTTCACCGCCTCGGTGAAGATGGTCTCGACAATCCCCGTTAAAACGCGCGAACGGAACTCGAAATCGACATGGAAGTCGATCAGCGTGCCACCGTTCTGCGGAATGAACTTCCAGTGGTTCTCGAGATACTTGAACGGCCCTTCGGCGTATTCGACGTCGATGCGATCGGGCCTGTACAAATGAACGCGCGAGGTGAACCGTTCGCGCACCATGCGCCAGCCGATCAGCAGATCGCCGAGGATATAGTCGTCGCGGCGTTCTCGGATGCGCGCGCCGACGCACCAGGGCAAAAATTCGGGATAGCGTTCAATGTCGGCGACGAGGTCGAACAACTCTTCCCGCTTATAAGGCAGGAGACGTTCCTCGGCATGCGTCGGCATCGGTTCAGTGAACGCGCGCGAGCCGCGCCGCACGGAGCTTGGTGAAATCGTCGCCGGCGAAATAGGACGAGCGCGTCAGCGGCGACGCCGAGACCATCAGGAAGCCCTTGGCGAAGGCTTGCGCCTTCAGATCCGCAAACTCGGTCGGCGCGACGAAGCGCGCGACCGCGTGGTGCTTGGGCGTCGGCTGGAGATATTGGCCGACGGTGAGGAAATCGACATCGGCCGCACGCAGATCGTCCATCACCGCACCGACTTCATCGAGCGTCTCGCCGAGACCGACCATAAGCCCGGATTTGGTGAACATCGAAGCGTCAAGCTGCTTCACCCGGGCGAGCAGCGCCAGCGACGCCGCATAACGCGCGCCCGGCCGCACGTCGCGATAAAGCCGCGGCACGGTTTCGAGATTGTGGTTGTAGACATCGGGCTTGGCCGCGACCACGGCTTCGATCGCGCCATCCTTCTTGAGGAAATCGGGCGTAAGAACCTCGATCGTCGTCGCCGGCGCGTGGCGGCGGATGGCGCGAATGGTGCGGACGAAATGATCGGCGCCGCCATCCGGCAGATCATCGCGATCGACCGAGGTGACGACGATGTGATGGAGGCCGAGCTTGCCGACCGCTTCGGCGACGTGATCCGGCTCATGCGGATCGAGCGCGCCGGGCTTGCCCGTGGCCACATTGCAGAAGCTGCAAGCGCGCGTGCAGACCGCGCCCAGAATCATCACTGTCGCGTGCTTTTCCTTCCAGCACTCGCCGATATTGGGACACGCCGCTTCTTCGCAGACGGTGTTGAGCTTGAGCGCGCGCATGAGATCGCGCGTTTCCCGATACGCGCGCGACACCGGCGCCTTGACGCGAATCCACGCCGGCTTCGGCGGCGACGGCTGATCGGGCTTGTGCGCCTTCTCGGGATGGCGCAGCGGCGCATTCATGCCGTCAGATGTGAAGGGCGCGGCCATAGGCTTCAAGCACCGCCTCGTGCATCGTTTCCGACAGCGTCGGATGCGGGAAGATGGTCGTCATCAGCTCCTGTTCGGTGCTTTCACAGCTCTTGGCGATGGCGTAGCCCTGAATCAGCTCGGTGACTTCGGCGCCGATCATGTGCGCACCCAACAACTCGCCGGTCTTGGCGTCGAACACGGTCTTGATCATGCCTTCTGGCTCGCCGAGCGCGATCGCCTTGCCGTTGCCGATATAGGGGAAGTGGCCGACCTTGACCTGATAGCCGGCGGCCTTCGCCGCTTTCTCGGTCAGACCGATGCTCGCCACCTGCGGCATGCAATAGGTGCAGCCCGGAACATTTCTGACGTCCAATGGATGCGCGGTGTTGAGGCCGGCGATGTGCTCGACGCACAGCACGCCTTCATGCATCGCCTTGTGCGCCAGCCACGGCGGTCCGATGACGTCGCCGATGGCGTAAACCCCGGCCTCGCCGGTCGCGCACCATTTGTCGACCACGATGTGCGTCTTCTCGACCTTCACCTTGGTGCCTTCGAGGCCGATGTTCTCGACATTGCCGACGATGCCGATCGCAAGAATGACCCGCTCAGCTTTGATTTCAAAGCTTTTTCCCTGTGCCTCGACGGTCGCCGTGACGTCGTTGGCGCCCTTCTTCAGCGCCTTCACCGTCGCCGAGGTGTGGATCGTCATGCCCTGTTTCTCGAAACTCTTGCGCGCGAAAGCCGAAATCTCCTCGTCCTCGACCGGCAGGATGCGGTCCAGCACCTCGACCACCGTCACCTCGCAGCCGAGATTGCGGTAAAAGCTGGCGAATTCGATGCCGATGGCGCCTGAGCCGACAACGAGGATCGACTTGGGCATGGTGGACGGAATCATCGCCTCTTTGTAGGTCCAGATCAGCTTGCCGTCGGGCTCGAGTCCCGGTAGCGAACGTGCCCGCGCGCCGGTGGCGACGATGATGTGCTTGGCCGTGAGATCGGCGCTGGTCTTGCCGCTGACCTTCACCTTGCCCTTCCCGGCCAGCACGGCGCTGCCGTCGAACACGGTGATCTTGTTCTTCTTCATCAGGAAGCCGACGCCGGACGACAGCTGATTCGCCACTTTGCGCGAGCGCTCGACGATCTTCTTCAGGTCGAACGACACGTCCTTGGCGCTGAAGCCGTAATCGCCGAGCTGGTGCAGCAGGTGGTTGATCTCGGAGGTACGCAGCAGCGCCTTCGTCGGGATGCAGCCCCAATTGAGGCAGATACCGCCGAGATGCTCGCGCTCGACCACTGCGGTCTTCATACCCAATTGGGCGGCACGTATAGCCGCGACGTAGCCGCCCGGCCCGCCGCCGATGACGATCACGTCGAAAGAGGTGTCGGCCATGGTTTCTCCTAGACCAGCAGCGCCGCCGGCGCCTCGATCAGCTTCTTGAACGCTTGCAGCCAGACCGCGCCTTCGGCGCCGTTGAGGACGCGATGATCGCAGCCGAGCGTGCAGGTCATCACATGGGCGACCGCCAGGCCACCGTGACGCGCCACCGGCCGCTCTTCGCCGACGCCGACGGCAAGAATGCACGCCTGCGGCGGGTTGATCACGGCCGTGAATTCGCGCACGCCATACATGCCGAGGTTGGAGATCGAGAACGTGCCGCCCTGGAACTCCGACAGCTTGAGCTTGCCCTGGCGCGCGCGCATGCCGAGATCGCGCATCTCGGCGGCGATTTCCGGCACGCGCTTCCGGTCGGCATTCTTGACGATCGGCGTGATCAGGCCGTCGTCGAGCGCGACCGCGACGGCGACGTTGACGTCGTTCCAGCGCAGGATCGCGTCGTCCGTATACGAGGCATTGGCGAGCGGCACCTGACGCAACGTCAGCGCCGCGGCACGGATGACGAAATCGTTGACCGAGACCTTGAGGCCTGCGGCCTCGTTGATCTCCTGCCGCGCCTTGAGCAACGCGTCGATTTCGCAATCGATGGTGAGGAAGAAATGCGGCGCATGCGCCATCGATTCCGCCATGCGCGTGGCGATGGTGCGGCGCATGCCGGTGAGCGGAACCTCGGTATAAGCGAGATTGCCGATCTCGGCGACGATGCGCTCCTTGCGAAAGCTCGGCGCGCGCATGCCGGGCGCGGCGCCGCCACCCGCCCGCGCCGCTTCGACGTCGGCTTTGACGATACGGCCGTGCGGGCCGCTGCCGCGCAGATTGGCGAGATCGAGCCTGGCGTCCTGGGCCAAGCGGCGTGCCAGCGGACTGGCGAAGACGCGGCCGCCGGCACGCGGCGGCGCCGCGGGACGCGGGGCCGCCGCGGTCGCGGGTTGCGGTGTCGGTGCCGACGTCAGCTTCGCGGCCGGCGCGGCCGGTTTCGTTTCGGCTTTGGGTGGCGGCGCGGGCGCAGGTTTCGCCGTCGGCGCCGCCTTGATGTCGGACGCGCTTTCGCCTTCGCCCAGGATCACGGCGATCGGCTGGTTGACGGCGACGTGCTGCGTGCCTTCGGGCACCAGGATGCGGCCGAGCGTGCCTTCGTCGACCGCCTCGAATTCCATCGTCGCCTTGTCGGTTTCGATCTCGGCGAGGACGTCGCCGGCTTTGACTGTGTCGCCTTCCTTCTTGTGCCACTTGGCGAGGCTGCCCTCGGTCATGGTGGGCGACAGCGCCGGCATGAGGATTTGCGTCGGCATGCGCGCGCTCAGCGATAGCCGACGGCTTTGGCCGCGGCGACGATATCGTCCGGCTGCGGCAAGGCGAGATGCTCGAGATTGGCGGCATAGGGCATCGGCACGTCCTTGCCGGCGACGCGTGCCGGCGGCGCATCGAGCCAGTCGAACGCGTGCTCCATGATCTGCGCCGCGATCTCGGCACCGATGCCGGCGAAGGCCCAGCCCTCCTCGACCGAGACCAGCCGGTTGGTTTTCTTGACGCTGTCGACGATGGTTTCAATATCCAAGGGCCGCAGCGTGCGCAGATCGATCACCTCGGCGGAGATGCCCTCGCCCGCCAGCGCATCGGCCGCGCGCTCGGCGACTTCGACCATGCGCGAATAGGCGGTGATGGTGACGTGCTCGCCGGGCCGCACGATGCGCGCGCGGCCGATCGGCACGATGTAATCGGCGTCGTTCGGCACCGGGAAGCTGGCGCCGTAGAGGATTTCGTTCTCGAGGAAGATCACCGGATTGGGATCGCGGATCGCCGCCTTGAGCAGACCCTTGTGGTCGGCGGCCGTGTACGGCGCAATGACTTTGAGGCCGGGCACATGCGCGTACCACGAAGCGTAATCCTGGCTGTGCTGCGCCGCCACGCGTGCAGCCGCGCCGTTCGGGCCGCGGAAGACGATCGGACAGCTCATCTGGCCGCCGGACATATAGCGCGTCTTGGCCGCGGAATTGACCAGCTGGTCGACCGCCTGCATGGCGAAATTCCACGTCATGAATTCGACGATGGGACGCAAGCCCGCCATCGCCGCGCCGACGCCAAGACCGGCGAAGGCATGTTCCGAGATCGGCGTGTCGATGACGCGGCGCGCGCCAAACTCCGCGAGGAGACCCTGACTCACCTTGTAGGCGCCTTGATATTCGGCGACTTCCTCGCCGATCAAGAACACATCGCCGTCGCGGCGCATCTCTTCGGCCATGGCATCGCGCAAGGCATCGCGCACCGTCAGCGTCGTGCTCGGCCCGGTCCACTCGACCTCGCGCTCGATGCGCGGCGTCGGCGCCGCGGGCGGCGGCGCCTTTTCCGTCTGCGGCGGTTGCGTTGGCGCTTTCGCCGCGGCCGGGGCTGCGGGTTTATCGGCCGACTTGGCGGCAGCCGGTTTCGCCGGCTCGCCTTCGCCGGCGATGCGCGCGATCGGCGCGTTGACGGCGATGTGCTCACTGCCTTCGGGCACGAGAATTTCCGAGAGCGTGCCCTCGTCGACCGCTTCGAATTCCATCGTCGCTTTGTCGGTTTCGATCTCGGCGAGGACGTCGCCCGCCTTGATCGCATCGCCGACCTGCTTGTGCCACTTGGCGAGCTTGCCCTCGGTCATGGTCGGCGAGAGCGCCGGCATCAGAATGTCGACCATGGTCAGGCGCTCACTTCGCCGTAGACGTCGGTCCACAGCTCGCTCGGATCGGGCTCGGGGCTCTGCTGCGCGAAATCGGCGGCTTCGGTGATCTGCGCCTTGACCGCGTTGTCGATCTCCTTGAGCCGATTTTCGTCGGCAAGACCGCCGTCGATCAAACGCTTGCGCACCTGGTCGATCGGGTCGTGCTCCTGGCGCATACGGCTGACTTCATCCTTGCTGCGGTATTTGGCGGGATCGGACATCGAATGGCCGCGATAGCGATAGGTCAGCATCTCGAGTACGTACGGGCCTTTGCCGCTGCGCGCATACTCGACGGCTTCCTGCACGGCCGCGATCACCGCCAGCACGTTCATGCCGTCGATCTGATGGCCGGGAATGCCGAACGGCGCGGCGCGGCCGAACAGATTGGGCGACGCCGAAGAGCGCGCGATGGACGTGCCCATGCCATAGCGATTGTTCTCGATGATGTAGACCACCGGCAGCTTCCACAACGCCGCCATGTTGAAGCTTTCGTAGACTTGGCCCTGGTTCATTGCGCCGTCGCCGAAGAAGGTGAGCGACACGCGCTTGTTGTCGCGGTAGTGGTGCGCGAAACCCAAGCCGGTGCCGAGCGGCACGCAGGCGCCGACGATGCCGTGGCCGCCGAAGAAATTCTTCTCGCGCGAGAACATGTGCATCGAGCCGCCCTTGCCGTGCGAATAGCCGGTGCGGCGGCCGGTGAGCTCGGCCATGACGCCTTTCGGGTCCATGCCGCAGGCCAGCATGTGTCCGTGATCGCGATAGGCGGTGATGACGGTGTCGCCGGGCTCGACGGCGGCCATCGCGCCGGTGACCACCGCTTCTTCGCCGATATAGAGATGGCAGAAGCCGCCGATCAGCCCCATGCCGTACATCTGGCCCGCCTTCTCCTCGAAGCGGCGGATGAGCAGCATGGCGCGGTAGAGATCGAGCAGTTTTTCGGCGGAGACTTCGGCTTCGACGGGTTCGTCGGGGCGGGACTTGGGCTTGCGCTTGGCGGCTACGGCCATGGTGTCTCCCGGAATTCAGCGGCGACGCAGCGACCGCGGCGGCGCACCGCTATCCCTACCCAGCCAACGCGAACAATGCAATAAAACTATTCACAAATGATTGTTATACAAGGCAAAATGAAACTTAACTGGTTTCCAGTTAAGATGTCTGAAAAGCTTATGGGACGACCGTCGCGTTCCGGTCCTAAGGCGCGCGACCGTATCGTGGACCAGCGGTCTAGGCGTGTGATCTTTCCGCGAGCGGATGCGCCGCGCGCGAACTGTCAGACCAATCGACTCGGGTTAGTGCGCGTGCGGGTAATAAATAACGAGTTCGCCCGGCGCGGCGTAATTCAGCATCGCGCGGATCTGCTGGTCGAGAAAATCGCGGTCGATGTGATCGCCCTGAAGCAGCGACACGCGCTTGGCCAGCGGATCGCGTTCGGCCTGGAGCTGGCTCAACGTGGCCTGCGCGTCGCGCACCTGGGTTTGCAGGTTCCACAACGCGAGCAAGCCGCGATCGCCTTCGACCAGGTGATAAGCGAAATAGGCGCACAGCGTAAAGCCGAGCACCGGTCCGACGATCTGCCGCGCGCGGGCGCGCAATGCATACAACACGTCCATGACGACTCGTTTGAATCACGGCCGAGTCGCCGGGTCAAATGAATTCCGATTCCCTGATTTGGAATCAACGAGTCGTCAGGCGACTCTGCGGTCGTATCTCAGGTAATCCGCCGATTCGTGATCAACGCCGGAATGCGGCGCGGCCAGGGTAACGGGCGGCGCTGCCGAGCTGTTCCTCGATGCGGATGAGCTGATTGTACTTGGCGAGCCGGTCGGAGCGCGCCAACGAGCCGGTCTTGATCTGCCCGCAATTGGTGCCGACGGCGAGATCGGCGATGGTCGCGTCCTCGGTTTCGCCCGAGCGGTGCGACATCACCTGGGCGTAATTGGCGCGGCGCGCCAGCGCCATGGTCTCGAGCGTCTCGCTGAGCGAGCCGATCTGATTGACCTTG
>JAGWIH010000376.1 GCA_028866355.1 Alphaproteobacteria bacterium | reverse complement strand
TCGTCGACGCGGATCACGACGTTGCCGACGTGGCGCTTGAGGCGCCCGGGAATGGTGGCGAGGGCGCGGTGCGCCAGCGCCTCGATGTCGGCCAAAGTCGGGGCGGCCGTCGGCGCCGTCGAAGGCTCACTCATCGCGGCAGCAAGGGAGGCAAACGATGGTCGATAAGCTGACGGGTGCGGCGCGCACCGAGGCGCTCAAGAGCCTGCCGGGCTGGACGGAAGTCGCGGGCCGCGACGCGATCAAGAAGAGCTTTCAATTCCGCACCTTCGCCGACGCCTGGGGGTTCATGAGCAAGGTCGCGCTCGCGGCCGAAAAGATGGACCACCATCCGGAATGGTTCAACGTCTATAACAAGGTCGACATCACGCTCTCGACCCACGACGCCGGCGGCCTGTCGAAGCGCGACATCGACCTGGCGAAAACTATCGACAAGCTGGCGGTCTAGCTGCGCAGCTCGGGCCGATCGCGGAAATAGGCGAGCGCTTCGGGATTGGCCAGCGCCTCGAGATTCTTCACCGGCCGTCCGTGCACCACTTCGCGCACCGCGAGCTCGACGATCTTGCCGCTTTTGGTGCGCGGAATGTCGACGACCTGGACGGTGCGCGCCGGCACGTGGCGCGGGCTGGCATTGGCCCGGATCTGCCGGTTGATGCGCTCGATCAGCGCCGCGTCGAGCGTCACGCCATCGCGCAGCTTCACAAAGAGCACCACGCGCACGTCGCTCTGCCATTCCTGGGCCACGACCAGCGATTCGAGCACGTCGGGAATCTGCTCGACCTGGCGATAGATTTCGGCCGTGCCGATGCGCACGCCACCGGGATTGAGCACGGCGTCCGACCGGCCGTGGATGACGAAGCCGCCGTGGCGCGTGCGCGCGGCGTAATCGCCGTGGCACCAGATATTGGCGAAGCGCGCGAAATAGGCGGCGTGGTACTTGGCGTCGCCCGGATCGTTCCAGAACCCGAGCGGCATCGACGGAAACGCCTCGGTGCAGACCAGCTCGCCTTTTTCGTCGTCGGTCGCGCGGCTGCCGTCGTCGCGGAACACGTCGACCGCCATGCCAAGCACCGGCGCCGCGATCTCGCCGCGCCACACCGGACCGATCGGATTGCCCATGACGAAGCAGCCCATGATGTCCGTGCCGCCCGAGATCGACGCCATGAACAGGTCGCGCTTGATGCCGCGATAGACGAAGTCGAAGCCTTCGGGCGACAGCGGCGAGCCGGTCGAACTGAGATAACGCACGGTCGAAAGCTTGTGCGTCTTGATCGGCTCGAGGCCGGCCTTGAGCACCGAGTCGATGTATTTGGCCGAGGTGCCGAAATGCGTCATGCGCTCGTCGTCGGCGTAATCGAACAGGACGTTGCCCGACGGATGGAACGGCGAGCCGTCGTAAAGCAGCAGCGTCGCGCCCGCGGAAAGCCCGGTGGCGAGCCAGTTCCACATCATCCAGCCGCAGGTGGTGAAGTAGAACAGCCGGTCGCCGTCCTTGAGATCGCAATGCAGTTGTTGCTCGACGATGTGCTTCAACAGCGAGCCGCCGGCGCCGTGCACGATGCATTTCGGCACGCCGGTCGTGCCCGACGAGTACATGATGTAGAGCGGGTGATTGAACGGCAGCCGCGCGAAGTCGATGGCGCGCGGCGCATAGGGCGCAACATAGGCGGTATAGCTTTTCGCGTTGGCGAGT
>JAGWIH010000375.1 GCA_028866355.1 Alphaproteobacteria bacterium | reverse complement strand
GTTCGGCAACGTCGAGCTCTACCAAGACAAAGGTAACGCGCTGCATTCCGACAGCGTGACCATCAACATGGCGCAAGGCACGGCGGTCAGCCACGATCCGGTCGAAGGCGACGGCACCTTCGGCCACGTCCAGGCACAAGGGTTGCGCATCCTCGACCGCGGCCAGACTATGATCTTCACCGGCCACGCCTCGCTCGACCTCAATTCACGAACGAAGGCGACGCCGTGAGCCTGCGGCTTGCGGCGGTTTTGTTGGCCGCGACGGTCATCGCGGGCGTGGCGCCGCCGCGTGCCTTGGCGCAGCTTGCCGGCGCGCAGGCCAGCAGCCGTCCGATCCATATCGAAGCCGATAACGGCATCGAGTGGCAGCAAGCACACAACGTCTATATCGCGCGTGGCAACGCCTCCGCCACCCGCGGCAACGCGACCGTGACCGCCGACATTCTCTACGCCTATTACCGTCCAACGGCGCAAGGTGCCGACCATCCGGTCACGCCGGCTCCGGCGCCGAGCAAGGATGCGCAACGCACGCAGAACCCGCTGCAAGGCGGGTCGTCGACCGAGATCTATCGGATCGAAGCGCAGGGCCACGTCCACTTCATCAACGGCGATCAGCAGGCGTTCGGCGATCACGCGGTTTACGACGTCGACCAGGCCGTCATGGTCCTTACCGGCAACGACCTGCGCATCGTGACGCCGGCCGAGACCATCACCGCGCGCGATTCGCTCGAATGGTACGACAAGAAGCAGTTCGCGGTGGCGCGTGGCGATGCGCTGGTGATCCGCGGCGATCGCCGGATGCGCGCCGACATCGTCACGGCCGACGTCGAGAAGCAAGGTGACCAGCCGGCGCAAATCACGCGGATCAACGGCTATGGCAACGTGCTGATCTCCGCGCCGGGTCAGATCGCCCACGGTGACGAGGGCGTCTACAACGTCGGACCGCAGATCGCGACGCTGATTGGCCACGTCCGGCTGACCAAGGGCGACAACGAGCTGCACGGTGAATATGGCGTCGTCGATCTGAAGAACAACGTGAGCGAGATCCTGGCCGCGCCGCCGAACCAAATCGCAACCGGACCAACGCCGCGCGTCGAAGGTTTGTTGATTCCGAACCATAAGCCGGCTTCGGGCGGCGGACAGTAGCGCGATGACCAAGCCGACCGATCACAATCCAGCTCCGAGCCACGCGACGCACGGCGCGCACGCCCATTCGCCGCAAGCCCACACACCCGGGCGGCCGCAGCATGTATCGTCGCGACGCGACGGGGCGCCGCGTCTCGTCGCCTCGAACGCCGGGCTGGTGGCGACCAATCTCGGCAAGAGCTTCAAGAAACGCCCCGTGCTGCGCGCGGTCAGCGTCGGGGTTCAGCGCGGCGAAGCGGTCGGGTTGCTTGGACCCAACGGCGCCGGCAAGACGACATGCTTCTATATCATCACCGGTCTGGTGCGGCCCGACGTCGGCACCATCGCGCTCGACGGCGAGGACATCACCGAGCTGCCGATGTATCGCCGTGCCCGCCTCGGTATCGGCTATCTGCCGCAAGAAGCGTCGATCTTCCGTGGCCTGACGGTTGAGCAAAATATCCGCGCGGTGCTCGAAGTTGCGGAGCCGGTGGCCGAGACGCGTGAAACCATGCTCGACGCGCTGCTCGCCGAATTCTCGATCACGCATCTGCGCCGGGCACCGGCGA
>JAGWIH010000374.1 GCA_028866355.1 Alphaproteobacteria bacterium | reverse complement strand
CGCCGCGCGCGCCAGGACGAGATGCTCGGGCCCGCCCTTGAAATTCGGCTCGTCGGTCAGCACCGAAAGACACGTCGCGCCGCCGCGCTCATAGCCGCGTGCCAGCGCCGCCGGATCGAAATCCGGCCGGATCATGCCGCCCGACGGCGACGCCATCTTGATCTCGGCGATGAGGCCGGGATGGCCGGCCGCAGCGGCGGCTTCGAGCGCCTTCAGGAAGCCGCGCGGCGGCGGCACGCGCTTCACCGCCTGCGCCAAGGCGCCCGGCGGATGCCGCCGCTTGTTGGCGGCGATCTCGGTGCGCTTTTCCGCGCAGATTTTCACCAGCACGTCGCTCATGCCGGCACCGTCTCGTTCGTGATCGCCACCATCGTGTCGAGCGCGCGCCGCGCCGCGCCCGAGGCGATCGAGTCCGCCGCCTTCTGCACGCCCGCCGTCAAGTCCCTGGCGCGTCCGGCTACGACCAGTGCCGCTGCGGCGTTGAGCAGCACGCAATCGCGCAACGGCCCGGTTTCGCCAGCGAGAATGGCCTTGAGCTTCGCCGCGTTGCCCGCCGGATCGGCGCCCTTCAGGTCCGCAATCTGCGCGCGCGGCAGTCCGGCCATTTCGGGCGTGACCTCGAAGGTCGCAAGCTTGCCGTTCTTCCATTCGGCCACGGACGTCTTCCCGGTCGTCGTGATCTCGTCGAAGCCGTCGCCGTGCACCACCCAGGCATGGTCGGCGCCGAGCTTGCCCAGCACCTCGGCGACCGGCACGACCCATTGCGGCGCGAAGACGCCGACCAAAAGGCGCTTCACCAGCGCCGGGTTCGACAACGGGCCCAGCAGATTGAAGACCGTACGCGTGCCAAGTTCGACCCGCGTCGGATTCACGTGCCGCGTCGCCGCATGATAGCGCGGCGCCATCATGAAGCCGATGCCGGCTTCGCGGATCGCGCGTTCGACCAGCCGCGGATCGGCTTCGATGTTGACGCCGAGCGCCGCCAGGATATCGGCCGAGCCCGAATGCGACGAGAAGTTACGGTTACCGTGCTTGGCGACGTGCGCGCCGGCGCCGGCGACGACGATCGCGGCCGAGGTCGAGACGTTGAAGCTGCCGCGGCCGTCGCCGCCGGTGCCGACGACGTCGATTGCATCGGGCGGCGCGTTGATGTGCAGCGCCTTGCTGCGCATGGTGTGGACGGCGGCGGCAATCTCCTCGACGGTCTCGCCGCGCACGCGCAATGCCATGAGAAAGCCGCCCATCTGCGCCGGCGTTGCGTCGCCCGACATCATGGCGTCGAACGCGCCGGTGGCCTCGGCTTGGGATAGGCGTTCGCCCGCCGCCAATTTCGCCAGCAGCGCCTTGAAATCGGTCTTGTCGCTCATGCGGCGACGCTCTTCGCGGCGGCGAGCGTGAGGAAATTCTTGAGCAGGCGGTGGCCGCCCTGCGAGGCGATGCTTTCGGGATGGAACTGCACGCCGTGCACCGGCCGCTCGCGATGCTGGAGGCCCATGATGATGCCGTCATCGGTCTCGGCGGTGATCGTGAGCGAAGCGGGCAGGCTGGCGCGCTCGACGATCAGCGAATGATAGCGCGTCGCGTCGAACGGGTTGGGCAGCCCGGCGAAGACGCCGGAATCGTGATGGCGGATCGCGCTCAGCTTGCCGTGCATCGGCACCTTGGCGCGCACCACCTTGCCGCCGAAGGCCTGGCC
>JAGWIH010000081.1 GCA_028866355.1 Alphaproteobacteria bacterium | reverse complement strand
ACAGGCCAACCGGCAGACCATTGATCTGCGTCGCCGGGATCGTCACCTGCGGTAGGCCGGACATGCCCGCGATGCAGGTGAGCGCCATGACGCGGGCGCGGAAATCGTCGAGCGTCGGCGCGTCGGCGTCGATTTCGGGTGCGACGCACGGCACTGTCGGCAGGCACAGGACGGTGCCGACCGGCACGTGCGCACGGATCGCCTTGCGTGCGGCGGCGTGGACTTGCCGCGTGGCACGCGCCTGGTCGGCGGTCACGGTGGCGGCGAATGCCAGCCGCTCCTTGATGCCGGGACCGAGCGTCGGCCGGTGGCGCTCCAGCCATTTGCCGTATGCCGCCCAGATCTCGCGGCCCTGAATCACGCGGAAGGCGTCGCGCCAGGCGGCGGTGCCGGCCGGCGCAACCACGACGTCGTCGGTCGCCGGCAGCAGTGCGTCGGCGCGCGCAAGAAAATCGCGCAGCGCCTCGGCCACTTCGATGTCGGCTTGCGCCCAGGCGTCGGTTGCCATCAAGACCCGCCGGATCGGTGCGCGCCGGCCTTTGCCGCCGAGCAGCACCGGGCCGACACGCGCGAAGATTCCGGGCGTCGCCGCGAACCAGCCGACGCAATCGAAGCTCGGCGCCATCGGCATCGCGCCGACGGCGCTGACGCGACCGTGACTCGGCCGCAAGCCATAGACGCCGTTGAATGCCGCCGGCACGCGGACCGAGCCGCCGGTATCGCTGCCGAGCGCAAAATCGCACGCGCCCGCCGCGACGGCGACGGCGGAACCCGACGACGAGCCGCCGGGCAGGCGGTCCGGCGCGTGCGGATTGACCGGCGTGCCGTAATGCGCGTTGGCGCCGGTGACACTGAAGAAGAATTCGTCGCAGACCGTTTTGCCGATGATCGTCGCGCCAGCCGCAAGGATCCGGCGCACCGCCTCGGCGTGACGCCGCGCCGGCCGGGCCGTCGCCAGCCAGGTCGGATTGCCGCCGCCGGCGCGCTCGCCTTTGACGTCGAACATGTCCTTGATCGCACAGCTAAGGCCGGCCAGCGGGCCGCGCGCCGCGCCATGAATTGGCTGCGGCAGATCGTGCGGCACAAAAGCGCTACTGCGGCGGCGCGGCGCGGCAACCGCCATTCGCGGGGGCGACATTGCAACCTCTTCGGCTTGGAATAGAGCCTATCCCGGCCCGTGACGGAAGCGGCAAGCGCTTTCACCGCCATGTGATTAGGCGCGACTGGCGTGCGGCTCGGCGCCGTCGCAAGATGCGGCATGCTTCGGCGAGATCCCCATCTGTGGATCGTCTTGGCGGCGCTGACCGCGTTGGCGACCGATTCGGCCGGTGCCGCCGAATCGGCGGCGCCGGTTGCGACGGATGCGCATCCGGCGCCCGTGGTCGTCGAGCTGTTCACGTCGCAGGGGTGCAGCAGCTGCCGGCCGGCCGACGCCTATTTCGGCGAACTAGCGAAGCGACCGGATGTGATCGCGCTCGGCTTCCACGTCGATTATTGGAATTACATCGGCTGGGATGATCCATTCGCCAAGTCGTGGGCGACGGCCCGCCAGCGCGGCTATCAGGACAGCCTCAAAACCCGTTTCGTCTATACGCCGCAGATCGTGGTCGACGGCGCCGCCGAAGTGGTGGGCTCGGACGACGAGAAGTGCGACGCGCTGATCGACGCCGCCAAGGCGAAGGCCACGTCGGGCCCGACGCTCGCGCTGCACTGGCGTGCGGACGGTGCGCTTGCCGTCGATGTTGGTTCAGGCGAATCACCGGCGGGCCAGCCGGCGACGCTGTGGCTGGTCGGCTTCGATTCGACGCACACCACACAGGTGCTGCGCGGCGAGAACGAAGGCCGCACGATCACCGACGTCCATCCGGTGCGCAGCTACAGCCAACTCGGCAAGTGGGCGGGCTGGTCGGCGGAAATCATCGTGCCGGCCGCCAAGGTCAAGACGCTCGGCGACGGCGGTATCGCGGTTCTGCTGCAAGAGCACGGCACCGGCCCGATCCTGACCGCCGCCGAAATCGCCCAACGCTGATGGCTCAGGCCGCCAAGCCCTTCGCCAGCAGATCGGACAGCCGCCGCGCGAACGCGGACGGATCGGGCAGTTGCTCGCCTTCGAGAATGCGCGCCTGATCGAGTAGCACCCAGGCGAAGTCGCCGAGCGCGATCGCCGCGCCTTCCTTGCCGGCCAAGTCGGCCAGGCGCGCGATCAGCGGATGCTTCGGATTGATTTCGAGAATGCGCTTGCTCGCCTGGTCGAGCTTTTGGTGCTGGCGCAACAGCCGTTCGAGGCGCATGTCGAGATCGCCTTCATCGGCAACCAGGCAGACGGCGCTGTCGGTCAAATGCGATGAGATGCGCACGTCTTTCACCGCGTCGCCCAGCGATAGCTTCATCAACGCGATCAGGCTGCCAGTCGCTGTGTCGGTCTTCGGCGGCTCGGCCTTGTCTTTGGCTTCGGCGGCCAGACCATCAAGATCGGCTCCGCCACGCGTCGCCGACTTGAACGGCGTGTTCTTGTAGGTGCCCAGCGCCGGCAGCCAGAATTCATCGACCGGATCGGTGAGTAGCAGCACCTCGACGCCGCGCGCGCGAAAGCCTTCGAGCTGCGGGCTGCGCGCGACGCGTTCCGGCGTGTCGCCGCTGATCGTGTAGATCGCCTTCTGGCCGGGCTTCATGCGTGCGACGTATTCCGCGAGCGACACCAAATCATCGCCGGCGGTAGAGCGGAAACGCGCCAACGTCAGCAATTCGTCGCGCTGTTCGCGGTCCTCATAGAGGCCTTCTTTCAGCACCGCGCCGAAATTGTCCCAAAACGTCGCGTACTCGCCCGGCGCGTCCTTGGCCTTCTTAGCCAGCTCGCCGAGGACGCGCTTCGCGATCTGCGTTCGCATGCGCGTCAGCATCGGGTTCGCCTGCAGCATCTCGCGGCTGACATTGAGCGGCAGGTCTTCCGAATCAACGATGCCTTTTAGGAATCGCAAATAGGCCGGAAGCAGCGGCTGGCAATCGTCGGTGACAAAGACACGTTTGACGTAAAGCTTGACCTGGTGTTTGCGCTCGGGATCGAACAGATCGAACGGTTTGGCGGACGGCACAAACAACAAGCTGGTGTATTCGAGCGTGCCTTCGGCGCGGTTGTGCAAGGTGAGCCACGGCTCATCGAACGCATGGCCGACATGGTGATAAAACTCGCGGTACTGCTCGGCAGTGATCTCGCTCTTGGGCCGCAGCCACAGCGCCGAGGCGGCGTTGATGGTCTCGTCGTTGCCATGATCGCGCAGCACGATCGGCACGGCGATGTGGTCGGAGTGGCGCTTGACCACGGCGCGCAAGCGCGCCGGATCGGCGAACTCGGCGGCGTCTTCCTTGAGATGGAGCGTCACGGCGGTGCCGCGCGATTCTTTGGTCGCGGCGTCCACGGTATAGTCGCCCTTGCCGTCCGACACCCAGAGATGGGCGGTTTCTTCGCCGGCCTTGCGCGACAGCACCTCGACCTTATCGGCGACCATGAACGCCGAATAGAAGCCGACACCGAATTGGCCGATCAGGGCCACGTCCTTGCGCTGATCGCCCGACAGATTCTTGACGAAGGCCGACGT
Source organism: Alphaproteobacteria bacterium (assembly GCA_028866355.1). Lineage (GTDB taxonomy): Bacteria > Pseudomonadota > Alphaproteobacteria > ATCC43930 > CGMCC-115725 > REEB95. The sequence goes on along the minus strand of JAGWIH010000081.1, from coordinate 5,265 downwards.
GCCCGAGCGCGCGATGGTGCCGAGATTGTCGATCAGCTCGTCGCGGCTCATGCCGATGCCGGTGTCGGCGACGGTCAAGGTGCGGGCGTCGGCGTCGGCGGTGAGGGTAATGCGGAAGGTGGCGTCGCCATTGATCAGTTCGGGCTGGGTCAGCGCCAGATAGCGCAGCCGGTCGCAGGCGTCCGACCCGTTCGAGATCAGCTCGCGCAGGAAAACGTCGCGCTCGCTATAAAGCGAGTGCGCCACGATCTCGAGCAGGCGGCTGACTTCCGCCTCGAAGCTGCGTTTCTCTGCCGCCATTTGCCTGCGCTCCATCCCGCTCGATGCCCGCCTTCGGGCGGGTCGCGCCAGATATAAGATGCGGCGGCATCCCTGCAAGTAGTCGATTTCCGTCGCGGGCTTGGACGCGGTCGCCGGGCGGGCTATTCTTTGGTGTGGAGTCAAAAACGGCCTGTTTCAAGGCCGTTGACGAGCCCGGCTAACGGGCCCCTTGCAACCCAGGGGAGGGCACCACCATGGCCACTTCGGCCACTTACGGAAAACTTTCAGATACGCAGCATAACGCCGAATTGCGCAAGGCGGTGATCGCGGCCACCGTCGGCACGACCATCGAATGGTACGATTTCTTCATCTACGGCACCGCGGCCGGTCTCGTCTTTCCAAAATTGTTCTTTCCGCATGAAGACCCGTTGACCGGCACGCTCGCCGCCTTCGGCACCTACTTCATCGGCTTCATCGGTCGACCGATCGGTGCGGCGATCTTCGGCCATTACGGCGACCGTATCGGCCGCAAGGCGACGCTCATCGCGACGCTCTTGTGCATGGGCATCGCCACGTTCCTGATCGCCTTCGTGCCGAGCTATGCCTCGATCGGCATTTGGGGCGCGGTCATTCTGACGGTCCTACGCATGCTGCAAGGCATCGGCGTCGGCGGCGAATGGGGCGGCTCGGTCCTGATTTCGATGGAATGGGCCCGCAGCCACGGCCACCGCGGCTTCGTCGCCTCGTGGCCGCAATTCGGCGTGCCGTCGGGTCTGTTCATTTCGAACCTCGCGATCCTGGCGTTCAGCACCTGGTCCGGCGCCGATTTCATCACCTGGGGTTGGCGCATCCCGTTCCTGCTCAGCATCGTGCTGGTCGGCATCGGCCTGTGGATTCGGCTCGGCATTCTCGAAACGCCGGTCTTCCAGCAGTTGATCAACCGGAAGAAGATCGAGCGCGCACCGATCGTCGAAGTTATCAAGAAGCAGCCGCGCGAGATCATTCTCTCGGCGTTGTTGCGCATGGCCGAACAGGCGCCGTTCTATATCTTCACGGCGTTTGTCTTCGCCTATGCCACCGGCACGCTGAAAATGCCGCGCGACTTTATCCTGTCGGCGGTGCTCGTCGCATCGGTGGTGTCGTTCGTCACCATTCCGCTTTGCGGCCACATCTCCGACCGCATCGGACGGCGCAAGATGTACCTGATCGGCGCGGCGGTGACCGGACTGTTCGGGTTCCTCTACTTCGGCATGCTCGACACCGCCGTGCCGTCGGCGATCTTCATTGCCATCGTGCTGTCGCTGATTCCGCACGACATGCAATACGGACCGCAGGCGGCGCTGATCGCCGAATCGTTCACGCCGCGTCTGCGGTATAGCGGCGCGTCGCTCGGCTATCAGCTCGCGTCGATCATCGCCGGCGGACCGGCGCCGCTCATCGCCACGGCGTTGTTCGCCGCCTATCACTCGGGCTATGCCATCGCCATTTATATCGCCGGTTGCGCGGTGGTCAGTTTGATTTCGGCGGCCTTGATGCCGGATTACACCGGCAAGGACATCTCGACGGAATACGACGAGGGCGCTTAGGCGCGGCTCGCTGGGCCGGGAATTCCGAGATCGGGGCGGAGGCGGCGAGCCTCCGCCCTTTTTTCTTTCAGTCGGCCGGATTGGGCGGACAATGGCTCGCGGCCAGCGTCGCGCCGATCATTGCGCCGGTGATGACGCCGAACACCGTCGCACCGGGATCGACCCGGCCATGACGCTCGCTCAAGACGGCAGCCAGCAAGCCGCCGGCCGAAGCGCCGAGGATTCCGCCGAAAATCGGCTCGCTCCCGTCACAGGCCTGGACGATTCGCGGCGGCGTCGGGGCCGGTGCGAACGGATCGAGAAACCGCGGCGCAGGAATCGGCACGCCGTAATAGGGCTGTGGCCCGGGGCCGGGCGCCGCGGCCACGGGTGTGGCCGCCAAAGCCACGGCCACAAAGGCCGCCGCTGCCCGCCGCAACCGTCGGTGGAACGCGCTATTCGCCATCGCCGAATCTCCTAGGGCTCCGCCGGGCCAGCGTCAAGAAAACGCAACGGACGGCGGAATATTCCCCGACGGTTGCGTTTCGCGGCGCGATGACTCATCATTGACAAGCATGGGACTGGTTTCCCGTCCGTCACGCATCCGGGCCGTGCTCGGCCCGACCAATACCGGCAAGACCCATCTCGCCATTGAACGCATGCTCGGTCATCAGACCGGCATGATCGGCTTTCCGCTGCGCCTGCTGGCGCGCGAGAATTACGACCGTGTCGTGCGGCTCAAAGGCGCCCGTGCCGTCGCGCTGATCACCGGCGAGGAAAAAATCATCCCGCCGAATCCGAGCTATTTCGTCTGCACCGTCGAATCGATGCCCATCGATCGCGTTGTCGACTTCCTTGCGGTCGATGAGATCCAGCTGTGCGGTGACCGCGAGCGCGGCCACGTCTTCACCGACCGGCTGCTGCATGCGCGCGGCTTGAGTGAGACGATGTTCTTGGGTGCCGATACCATCGCGCCGTTGCTGCGACGGCTGGTGCCCGAGGCCGAAATTTCATCGCGGCCGCGTTTTTCGACGCTGTCCTATACCGGCGCCAAGAAGCTGACGCGGTTGCCGCCGCGCAGCGCCGTCGTTGCTTTCGCCGTCGCCGACGTTTTCGCGCTTGCCGAGATCATGCGACGGCGCCAAGGCGGCACCGCCATCGTGCTCGGCGCCTTGAGCCCGCGCGCGCGCAACGCCCAGGTCGGCCTCTTCCAGTCGGGCGAGGTCGATTATCTGGTGGCGACCGACGCCATCGGCATGGGCCTCAACATGGATCTCGACCATGTCGCCTTCGCGCGGCTGGTCAAGTTCGACGGCCATGCGCCGCGGCGCCTCGCGCCGGCCGAGATCGCGCAAATCGCCGGCCGTGCCGGCCGCCACATGAACGACGGCACCTTCGGCGTCACCGATGAGATCAAGGCGCTCGACGACGCCGTCGTGGAGGCGGTCGAGAACCATCGCTTCGATCCGCTGGCGCGGCTGTATTGGCGCAATGCACGGCTCGACTATCGCTCGCTCGGCGCCTTGATCGCGTCGCTCGAACGGCGGCCGGCACTTCCCGGCCTGGTTTCGGCGCCGCAGGCGGACGATCACGGCGCGTTACGCGCGCTGGCGCAGATGGCCGACGTCGCCGCCATGGCGACGAATCCGGCTTCGGTACGGCTGCTCTGGGAGGTCTGCCAGATTCCGGACTTCCGCAAGGTGTTGAGCGATACGCACGCGCGTCTGCTGGCGCAGATCTACGGCCACCTTGCTGGTCCGCGCGGCCGGCTGCCCACCGACTGGGTGGCGAGCCAGGTCGACCGGCTCGATCGCACCGACGGCGATATCGACACGCTCATGATGCGCATCGCGCACATCCGGACCTGGACCTACATCGCGCATCGCGCCGACTGGCTCGACGATTCCGGCGCGTGGCAGGAGCGCGCCCGCACCATCGAGGACAATCTGTCGGATGCGCTGCATGACCGAATCACGCAGCGATTCGTCGACAAGCGCGCGGCCTACCTCGTGCGGCGCTTGGCTGACCCCTCCGCGTTACTCGCATCGGTGAGCGAAGCCGGCGAGGTCAAGGTCGAAGGTCATTATGTCGGCCGTCTCGACGGGTTCCGGTTCCGCCCCGATCTGGCGGCGTCGGGCGATGCCGCCAAGACCCTGTTGGCGGCGGCGCAGCGCGTGCTACGCGGCGAGATCGCCCGCCGCGTCGCGCGCCTCGCCGCGGCGCCCGATTGCGAATTCGCACTCGCCGCCGACGGCGTGCTGATTTGGAACGACGGCGCGGTCGGCCGGCTGATCGCCGGCGCGCACGCACTCCAGCCACGGGTCGAGGCGATCGCGAGCGATTTCTTCGAAGGCGAACAACGCGAAATCGTGCGCCGGCGCATGGCGGCGTTCGCGTCGGCGCATCTGCGGCAGCGCCTGGCGCCGCTGTTCCGCGCCCGCGACGCCGAGCTCACGGCGCCGGCCCGCGGCCTGGCCTTCCAACTCGCCGAAGCGCTCGGCAGCTTGCCGACGGCAACGGTGGCGCCGCTGTTGCGCGCGGTGTCGGCTGCCGATCGCAAGGCGCTGGCGCGGCTCGGCATTCGCCTGGGTGTCGAAAGCGTCTATCACGCCGGATTACTGGCGCCCGAGATTGTCGCGCTGCGCGGCTTGCTGTGGGCCGTGGCGGCACGCGCTTCCGTGCCGACGGCGCCGGCGGGTGCGGGGATGCTGCGCGATCTTGCCGTCGATGCATCCGCTTATGCCGCGATGGGGTACCGCATCGTCGGATCGCGCGTGCTTCGGGTCGATCGGTTCGAGAGCTTCACGGCCCGGCTGCGTGGCCTGGCGCGGCAAGGCGGCTTCGCCGTCACGCCGGCGCTGGCCGCGCTCGCCCACAGTCCGGCGGACGAGTTGGCAGCAATGCTCGTGGCGCTCGGCTATCGCGCGACGCATCATCCCGACGGCGTACGGTTCGCGGCGCGGCGCGCGCCGGCGCGTCATCGGCGGCATGGTCGCCGGAGGCCGTCGTCCAGCGACGCCATCGACAGCCCGTTTGCCAAGTTGAAGGAGCTCAGTCTTGTCCGCTGACGGCGGCGGTGTGCCAACTTTGCGGCTCGATAAATTTCTCTGGTTCGCGCGGTTGGCGCGCACACGCTCGGCGGCGGCGCGGTTATGCGCCGAAGGCCGTGTCGCCATCGCCGGTATCGCGGCATTCAAGCCGCATCAGCCGGTCCGCATCGGCGATTGGATCACGGTTGAGCAGGGGCGCTGGCGACGCCGGCTGCGTGTCATGGCCTTGGGCGAACGGCGCGGCGACACCGCCGAGGCGCACCGGCTTTACGACGAGCCCGAGCCGCCACAGCCCGTCGTGCGTGAGCCGTGGGTCGCGCTGCTCGAGGAAGAAGTCGGCGCCTGACGCCGCCCGGTTACACGCTGCAATCCTTCCACGGGCCGATATC
>JAGWIH010000373.1 GCA_028866355.1 Alphaproteobacteria bacterium | reverse complement strand
CGTTGCTCGCGGTCGGCGCCGATGCGCAAACGGCCGCGCCGCCCAAGCCGATTCCAACGCATGTTTTCCTCGACCATGTGCCGTTGAGCGGCGTACCCGGCAAGACCACCACGATGCTATCGGTCGAGTGGCCGCCCAACGCCAGCAGCGGCCGCCATTATCACGACGGCGACGAATACGGCCTCGTGACCGAAGGCGCCCTGCGCATCATCTATTTCAATGGTAAGCCGCCCCTGACCGTGAAGGCCGGCGAGGCTTATCACAATCCCGCCGGCCTCGTGCACGAGACGCGCAACGCCTCGTCGAGCATGACCTATTCCATCTCGGTGCTGGTGCTCGACCGCGGCAAGCCGCTGTCGATCCCGGCGAAGTAGCGCCGCGGCCTCAACCGCCGCGCGCTTTGACCACCGCCGTCAGCGGCACGAGCACGACGCCCTGGCGCGATAGCGTCGGCAGCCAGCGTTGCAGCGCCGCCAGCGTTACATCGTGGGCATGGCCGATGGCGATGGCGCTGCCGCGTTCGCGCGCGAGGTTGACCAGCTGCGCCAGACGGGCATCGACCGCGATCGCCGCCTGCTCGCCGTCGAGGAAGATGTCGCGCGCGACATAAGGCACGCCGAAGTCGCGCGCCGCCACCGCCACCGGCTCCGTCGGCACCGCCCGCGCGTCGAGATAAAGCAGACCGCGCCGCTTGAGCTCGTCCATCACCACGCGCATTGCCGGCGTGTCCTGGGCGAATTCGGTTCCCATGTGATTGTCGACGCCGACATAGGAATCGAAGCGCGCCAGGTCCCAGCGCAAACGCCGCACCAGCTCGTCGCGCGGCATGTTGCGGCCAAGACCGTAAGAGCCGATCGCCGCCGCCGCCGAAATCGGCTCCATCGGCACATGCAACAGCAGTTCATGGCCGGCCTGGCGCGCGGATGCCGTCTGGTCGCTGAGATCGCTCGCATACGCGACAAAGGACAACGTCACCGCGGGGGGCAGTGCAATCGCGCGCGCGGTTGCCGCATGATCGACGCCAAGCCCGTCGATGACGACGGCAACGCGCGGCCGATTGATCGCGACCGCCGGCGCCGCATAACGGATCCACGCCGGCATGTCGGCGGTCGGCGCGGCATCGGCCGGCGGCAGCGACGCGGACATCGACGAATTGGCGACAACGGAAGGCGCGTTCGTGCGCCGCTGGTATTCGTTCCAAACGCCGAACGCCAACAGCAGCACGAGCGCCAACAACGCCCATCGACGCCAGCGTCGTCGCGCGCGCGGCACCGGCGGCGAAGTCTCGTCGCGCTTTTCGATCGTCTCGTCCACAGCCACGCATCCCTGGACCCGGCTTCACGGCACCGGGTAGTCCCTCGCCGGTGCGCTTTTTCTAAGGCGCGCTGCCGGCCGGAACCGCACCAGTTTACTCGATTTCACAGCGCCGGTGCGGCCTGATATAAGTTCGGCGGCGAGGCCCCGATATGTTCCTGCTGATCGATAACTACGACAGTTTCACCTACAACCTGTGGCACTACCTCGGCGAGCTTGGCGCCGAGGTCGTTGTCAAACGCAACGACGCTCTGTCGGTGGCCGATGCACTCGCACTCAAGCCGCAGGGGATCGTTATTTCTCCCGGTCCCAGTGACCCCGACCGCGCCGGCATCTGTCTCGAGCTGGTCGCCAAGGCCGGGCGCATTCCGCTGCTCGGCGTCTGCCTCGGCCATCAGGCGATCG
>JAGWIH010000080.1 GCA_028866355.1 Alphaproteobacteria bacterium | reverse complement strand
AAGCCGCTGTCGTCCGCCATCTCGATCGGCACCGGCGGCCCGTTCGGCGCCGAAGGTCCGATCATCATGACCGGCGGCGCCTTCGGCTCGCTGTTCGGCCAGTTCTTTTCGCTGTCGAACGCCGAACGCAAGACGTTGCTGGTGGCGGGCGCCGCCGCCGGCATGAGCGCGACATTCGGCACGCCCGTGGCGGCGATGCTGTTGGCCGTCGAATTGCTGCTGTTCGAATGGAAGCCGCGCAGTTTCATCCCGGTCGCGGTTGCTTCGATCGTCGCCGAAGCCTGGCGCCCGTTGCTCTTGGGCGCGGGTGCGCTGTTCCCGATGGCGGCGAGTCCCGATCTGCCGACTATCGGGTTGTTGCTCGCGGTGGTGCTGGGCGTCATTGCCGGACTCGCGTCCGGCCTGCTCACCCAAATGGTTTATGCCGCCGAGGATCTCTTTCAACGGCTGCCGATCCATTGGATGTGGTGGCCAATGCTGGGCGGCGTGGTGGTCGGCCTCGGCGGATTGATTGAGCCACACGCTCTCGGCGTCGGTTACGACAATATTGCCGCTTTGCTCCACGGCAACATCAGCGATGTTGGCGCGGCGCGGCTCCTGGTCGTTAAAGCGATTATCTGGTCCGTCGCTTTGGGCTCCGGCACCAGCGGGGGCGTGCTGGCGCCATTGCTGATCATGGGTGGCGCGGTTGGCGCCGTGTTCGGCAGCGTCATGCCGGTGGGCAATGTCGAGCTTTGGGCGTTGCTTGGCATGGCGGCGATCATGGGCGGCACGATGCGTTCGCCCCTCACCGCCATCGTCTTCGCGCTCGAGCTGACGCACAATGTCGGCGCGCTGTTGCCATTGTCGGTCGCGTGCATCGCGGCCCACGCGACGACCGTGCTGCTGCTGCGGCGCTCGATCCTCACCGAAAAGGTGGCGCGCCGCGGGCATCACGTGATGCGCGAATACATCGTCGATCCGTTCGAGACCATGCGCGTGGCCGACATCATGGCGACGCCGATCGACACGCTCGCCGCCGACATGCCGGTCGGCGACGCGATCACCTTCTTCACCGGGCCGGAAGCGGCGTCGCGCCATAAGAGCTATCCCGTGGTCGACACCGACGGTCGTCTGGTCGGCATGGTGGCGCGTTCCGACGCGCTGCGCTGGACCATGGCGGGCTGGCCGGCCGGCCATACGTTGCGCGACCTGATCGCGGAGCGCGAGCTGGTCACCGGCTATGAAGATGAGCTGGTCGGCGAACTTGCCGACCGCATGGCCGCTGCCGAAGTCGGGCGGGCGCCGGTCCTTCGGCGTAGCGACGACATCGTCGTCGGTTTGGTCGCGCGCCGCGATCTCCTACAAGTGCGCGCCCACGCCGTCCGTCAGGAACGCAAGCGCGATACGCTGATCCAACTGCGCGTGGCGACGACTGCGGACGCGACTGAGTCACCGTCCGCGGCGGACTGAGCGAACGACACGGGACGCGATCGTCTTCAAACTCGGCGAGGTTGTTTCGACAGTTGCCGGCTCCGCAGCGGATGATTTTTGCCAGGGCGTCACGATGACGATCACCATTACCGCCTTTGAACGGTCACCCGATGGCGGCAAAGGATTGGCGCGAGATACGCGTGTTCGCTGGGCGCTCGAAGAAGTGGGTCAGCGCTACGAGGTTCGACTTGTTTCGTTCCGTGCGATGAGGGAACCCGCGCATCGGGCGCTTCATCCTTTCGGCCAGATTCCGACCTATGAGGAAGGCAGTCTGACGCTGTTCGAGACAGGGGCGATCGTGTTCCATATCGCCGACCGCTATGCGGGCCTTCTGCCGGACAACGCCAATGCCCGGGCGCGCGCGATTACATGGATGTTTGCCGCGCTCAACACGGTGGAGCCGCCGATCCTCGAACGCGAAACCGCCAGGCTGCTGGAGCGCGACAAGACTTGGTATGAGAAGCGCCTGCCTCTGGTCGATGATCGCGTCCGCGACCGGCTGGGCCAACTTTCCAGTCGCCTGGGCAATGCCGACTGGCTCGATGGTGCGTTTAGCGCGGGCGACCTGATGATGGTATCGGTGCTGCTCAGGTTGAGGTCGTCGGGCATTCTGGACGAATACCCGAATCTGGCCGCCTATGTCGCCCGCGGCGAAGCACGGCCCGCCTACAAGCGGGCCTTCGATGCTCAATTGGCGGTTTTCACCGGCAAGCGACCGACCGGCTGATTTCGGTTCGTCTTGGGCTCGAAGCGGGCTTTCCGCTCGGTTTATGAATCCGGCCCCTACATGACGCCGAGCATCGCGATCGCGATGCCGACACCGAGCAGGATCGCGGTAACGGCGAACATGCCGACGCCGACCGCAACGGTGATCGCCCAAGCGACCGAAGCCGGCCCCAAAAGCGAAATCAGCCGGAGGGCAAGCCCTCCGGCTGAAATCAAACCCACAAGAATCAGCGATTGAAGCGAACCGGCCATCCGGATGTCCTACGTCCGCCTGCCGCTGGACCGTTCCCGGCAGACGGACCGGTGAACGGGACGGAGGAAGGGGCAGGATCCTTTTCGATGACCCGGCGAGAACAAGGGGGTCGGCCGCGGCCAGCGGCCTAGTTCTCTCACCGTGTCATCGTCCGTGAATGCCGCTTCCCTCCTCCGTTTCTCGTTCGATGCGGCCGCGGTTAGCGACTCGCCCGTGCACCCACCGCACCGACCGGCGCCAGTTCGCTGGCGCTCTTCAGGCGGCTATTGATTGCCGGCCGCAGGATGAAGAAGCCCAGCAACACGGCCAGGATATTCATGCCGCAACCGACGGCGTAGACCGCGTGCCAGCTGCCCGTCATGTGGGTCAACACATTGCCGAGCGGCACGAACAGCGAGGCGCAGCCCTTTGCCGTGTACATGAGGCCATAGTTGACCGTCACGTATTTGCGACCGAAGGCGTCACCCACCGTCGCGGCGAACAGGCTGAAGATGTCGCCCCAGAACAGGAACACCAGCGCGTCGGTGATGATGAACATCACCGGCGTTGTACCGAAGAACCCGAATGCCAAGAGGCACAGGGCTTCGATGCCGAACGCGATGCACATCATATTGGCGCGGCCGATATGGTCGGAGATCCAACCATTGAGCGGCCGTCCGACGCCGTTGGTGATGCTGTGCGCGCTCAGTGCGATGACGATCGCCGGACCCGTGATGCCGAGGAACGTCGTGGTCGTGTCGGCAATGCCGCGCTCATGTGCGATCGGCGACAACTGCGCCGCCGACATGAGGCCGCCCGCCGCGACCAGGAAGAACATGGCGTACATGGTCCAGAAGATCGGCGACTTGAGTGCCTGTTGCGGCGGCAAATCTGCGCCGCCCTGCCGCGTCTTGATCTTGTCCATCGGCGGCATTTCGTTCGCCTCCGGCGCCCGCATGAACAGCGAGCAGATGACGACGATGCCGCCCAGGATGATCGAGAACACCAGGAAGGTGTGCGCGTAGCCGCTCGACTTCACCATGTCGCGGATCGGCGCAACCGTCAGCGCCACGCCGGCGCCGAAGCCCGCTGCGGTCAATCCACCGCACAGGCCGCGCTTGTCGGGGAACCACTTGAGGGCGTTGCCCACCGAAGTTCCATACACCGCGCCGCCGGCGAAGCCGGCTAAAGCGCCACCGACATAGAACTGCCAGAGCTGAGTCGCCTGGGAGTCGAGGAGCCAAGCGAGGAAGGTGCCGATGCCGCCGGCGAGAATCATCCAGCGCGGACCGATGCGGTCGACGACCCAGCCTTCGATGGGCACCAACCAGGTTTCGCAAAGAATAAAGAGCGTGAAGGCGACTTGGATTTCGGCCTTGGACCAGCCGAACTGTGTGGTGATCGGCACGACGAACAGCGTCCAGGCGTACTGCAAGTTCGCCACGGCCGACATACAGATGATGCCCAGAACGAGCTGGGTCCATCGCGTCGACGTGAACGACGATGAAGCTTGTGACATTCGGTCTTCCTCCCCAGGTTATCGCCAGTTTCCTTGGTCCGCCCCGGCACCCGCCGTGGCATACCTGAGCACTATTTAGTTATGCACGGCTAACTAAAGTCAATTGGTTTGTCGTGGCTAACAATCCGTACGGCCCCGCCCGGAGCCATTTCCGGGCCCGTGGTAGCCCAGCATTTTCGCCGAATCCGGGTTGTGGTATTTGAGTACCATAACCTTAAAAAGCGGTCATAAGCGTCAGGACAACAGGGCTGCCACGCTCGGCGCGGTCGTTGCGGCGCGACGCGGGCGGCGGTGTCCGCCAAACGTCGATGGACGCGGTGCCTGCCAAAGCCAGTCCGCCCTCACCTTGTGGTACCTGCCACGCGACACGACTCCCGCGACGGAATTTTGCTAGGCGGCGGCCCGGCGACCGTCCTATAAACGCGCCGTCCCGCGAGCCGGGATACGTCGGCTTTAGAGCTTTTCAAAGAACCACACCTTGGCCATCACGACACGGTCGCTTTACCAACACCGCTCCGCGGCGATGCGTCGCGGCACGCGCCAAGCCGGGATTATCGGCGCGGCGTGCAACGGGTGGGAGCGACAAGGGTTGACGACCAAAGGCCCGAGGTATTCAAAGACACTCTATTGAAGACGGGGGACTAGCTCGGACGCGTGGCCCGCAGGGCCGCTTCGGGTTAACGGGAAAATTCACAAGGGCGATGGAAATGGACGCAGCAGCAGCGATCACCGATGGCTTTCACCTCGTAGTGGACGGCCTCAAACTCAACGGCGTCGACACGATCTACACGGTCGCCGGCATTCCGATCACCGACCTGTTGCGCCTGGCGCACACCGAGGGCATGCGGGTGTACGGTTTCCGGCACGAGCAGAACGCCGGTAACGCCGCGGCGATCGCCGGCTTCCTGACCCAGAAGCCGGGAATCTGCATGACGGTTTCCGCGCCGGGCTTCCTCAACGGTCTCGTCGCCCTCGCCAACGCCACCACCAACTGCTTCCCGATGGTGTTGATCAGCGGCTCGAGCGAGCGCCACATCGTCGATCTCGAACAGGGCGATTACGAGGAAATGGACCAGATGGCCGCGGCGAAGCCGTTCGCCAAGGCCTCCTACCGTGTCAATCGAATCGAGGATATCGGCGTCGGCATTGCGCGCGCGATCCACGCCGCGTCATCGGGCCGGCCGGGCGGCGTCTATCTCGATCTGCCCGCGGCGGTGCTCGGCTCGACGCTCGAGCTGTCGGCCGCCAAGAAGTCGCTCTTCAAGGTGGTTGATGCCTCGCCCGCTTCGATCCCGTCGTCCGAATCGATCACGCGTGCGCTCAACCTGCTGAGCAAGGCCGAGAAGCCGCTGATTCTCCTCGGCAAGGGCGCGGCCTACGCGCAGGCGGACAAAGATGTCCGCGCGTTCGTCGAGAAGACCGGCATTCCGTATCTGCCGATGTCGATGGCCAAGGGGCTGTTGCCCGACGATCATGCGCAATCGGCGGCTGCGGCACGCTCGTTCGTGCTGAAGAATGCCGACGTCGTCATGCTGGTCGGCGCGCGCCTCAACTGGCTGCTGTCGCACGGCAAGCCGCCGACGTGGAATCCGAACACGCGCTTCATCCAGGTCGACATCGCGGCGCACGAGATCGACAGCAACCGGCCGATCGAGGCGCCGGTCGTCGCCGACATCAAATCGGCCATGGCGGCGTTCCTCGCCGCGATGAAGCCCGGCCAGATCAAGCCGCCGGCGGCTTGGCTCAGCAGCGTCACCGAACAGAAGCAGAAGAACGTCGAGAAGATGGCGGCGCGCCTCAACGCCGACCCGACACCGATGAACTTCTCGAGCGCGTTGCGCGCGGTGCGCAGCGCCCTCAGCAGCCGGCCCGACGTCTACGTCGTCAACGAAGGTGCCAACACGCTCGACTTCGGCCGCAACATCCTCGACATGAAGGAGCCGCGGCATCGTCTGGACAGCGGCACCTGGGGCGTCATGGGCATCGGCATGGGCTATGCCGTCGGCGCCGCGACGGTCAGCGGCAAGCCGGTGGTTGCCATCGAAGGCGACAGCGCCTTCGGCTTCTGCGGCATGGAGATCGAGACCATCTGCCGTTACAAGCTGCCGGTGACCACGGTGATCTTCAACAACAACGGCATCTATCGCGGCGACACCCCGGGCATCGCGCCGACACCGACCGGCCTTTATAACAACGCGCGTTACGACAAGATGATCGAGGCCTTCGGTGGCGTCGGCCGTCACGTCGAGAAGACGGCCGACTTGCAGCAGGCGGTGAGCGAAGGGATTGCATCCGGCAAGCCGACGCTGATCAACGCCGTGATCGATCCGCAGGCCGGCACCGAAAGCGGCCACATCACGAACCTCAACCCGAAGAGCGCGCTGCACAAATAGGGCAGCGCGCCGGCCGGCCGCGTCAGCGCTGAATGCCGAGCTGCTTCTTGGCTTCGGCCAGGCAGCGGTCGAGTTCGAGCCGGATGCGCGTGGCGTCGAGCGTCAAGGCGACGCCCTTCGCTTTGAAATCGGCCTCGATCTTGGCGAGCACGGATTCATCCCCGTGCTGGCCGAAGGCCGCCGCCAAAAGCTCGCGCGCATAGTTTTCGGCGGCGTCGCTGCCGAGGCCGAGCTTCTCGGCCGCCCACAAGCCGAACAGATGGTTGCGCCGGGCCCGCGCCTTGAAGGCGAGTTCCTGATCTTGGTGGAATTTCGCTTCCTCGGCTTTTTCGCGTTCGTTGAAGTTGCTCATGCGCCGTAGTGTAGCCTGCTCCGCGGCGCTACACAAAGCACACAAGCCGGTCCATCATCGCGGCGGCATGTGCACGTTCGTCATCCTGCGCCGCCATGGCCACGAATGGCCCGTGATCGTCGGCGCCAACCGCGACGAGATGATCGGCCGCCCCTGGCAGGCGCCGGCGCGGCATTGGCGCGACCGGCCCGAAGTCCTGGCCGGCCTCGACGAGCTCGCTGGCGGCTCGTGGTTCGGCGTCAACGATCACGGCTTGCTGGCCGGAATCCTCAACCGCTTCGGCTCACTCGGTCCGGCGCCCGGCATCCGTTCGCGCGGCGAACTGGTGCTCGAAGCGCTCGACCACGCCGACGCCGCGGCGGCGGCGCACGCGCTGGCCGCGCTCGATCCCAAGGCCTATCGCACCTTCAACCTGATCCTCGCCGACAACCGCGAAGCCTTCTGGCTCAAGCATGCCGACCCGTCCGGCGTGCAGCCGCTGGAGCTGCGCGAGATCGAGACCGGCCTGGCGATGATCGCCGCCGGCGATCTCGACGACACGACGCCGCGGCTGACGCGTTACCGGCCAATGTTCGAACGCGCCAAGGCGCCCGATCCCGACGCGGGCGACTGGTCGGCCTGGGAAAATCTCTTGGCCGACGACCGGCCCGATCCGGCCGACGGCACGGCCAATTCCATGCGCTTCCTCACGCCGGAAGGCTTCGGCACCGTCTCGAGCACGCTCGTCGCCCTGCCTGCGCCCGGCCGGCGCAAGCCGAAATTCCGCTTCGCCGCCTGGCAGCCGAAGCCGGCGGCATGGCGCGACATTTCCCTTTCGACGCCGCGTTAGCGCCCGCCCGGCGCGCCCGCGGCGCCCGCGTCCGCCTGCTGCATGGCGCCGTATTGGTTGAGAGCCGTGAGCTTGTTTTCGGCAATTTGCTTTTCCTGCGGCGACGTCTTGGGATCGGCGATTTTCTTCTCCAGATCGGCCTTCCACTTCGCAAGCTGTTGCTGCCCCGCCTGTCCCTCGGGCGTCGTCGCCATGGCCGTAGTTGGTGTGGCGGGCGGTGGCGGAGGCGGCGGCGGTTGCTCGCCGCGGTCGCGCGCGGCACCCACGGGATCGTATTCGCCTCTGGGTGGCTCGCCATAATGGAGAACGACCCCGTGGCCGGCGCCGCCGCCGAGAGCGATGACGCCCATAATAAAAAGCTCCGGCAAAGTAAGTTCGTCCTCGGTGTACGATACATAGCCAGGGGGTTTAAGATTCACGCGAGTATCCGCGGGGGCCGGCGTGGTCGGCAGCGATAGCGACGGATAACTGTCCGCGCCGCTTTCGGCATAGGCGGGCGCAATCGTATTGGCGACCAAAGCCGCCGCCATGAGTCCGGAGAAGACGCGTCGCTGATTCATCATCGGTTTTCCCCTATGAATCGGTTGGCGCTAACGGACCCGCGGATCACTTGCCACCGGCGAGCGCGGTTTGTAGAACCTTGACGCCCTGAGAGTCCGGCGCCGCCTGTTGCAACTGCGCGAGATAACCGCGCGCAGCATCGAGATTGCCGCGTTTCTTTTCGACGATCGCGAGATAGAACAAGGCATTGCCCGTGAGCCGCGGATCGCGCGCCATCGCTTCCTTCAGTTTCGCCACCGCCGCGTCGTACTGCCCGCTCCTCGCATAGGCGCGGCCGAGCAGCTCGCTGGTCAGCCCACGATTGGGATGCGCATGCTCGTAGGCCTCGAGATTCTTCACCGCATCGTCCGCCGGACCCGGTAGCACCTCGCTCCAGCCCAGCTCGAACAGCAGATCGGGCTGGCGGCTACCGAGCGATTGAGCGTGTTTCAACGCGATCTGGGCGTCGGCAACGTCACCTGTGCGATTGAGCGTCGCGCCTTCGAAGAAGAACGCGTTCGCGTCCTTGGGATCGGCGGTTTCGGCGGCGCGGAACTTGGCAAGCGCGTTGGCGTAATCCTTGGCCGCGAGCGCGGCCTGGCCCTGCTTGATCAGCGCTTGCGAATGCGGCGAGGCCTGCGCGGCGCCGGCCAAGGCGACGAAGGCAAGCGCCACGACCGTCAGACGTTTCATCATCGACTTTTCTCCTGTTGAAAAATTTTGGCTCCGGGGTTGTCGCGGCGCGAAACCAACGCGATCACGGATCGCCGAGCCGGTAGACCC
Source organism: Alphaproteobacteria bacterium (assembly GCA_028866355.1). Taxonomy (GTDB): domain Bacteria; phylum Pseudomonadota; class Alphaproteobacteria; order ATCC43930; family CGMCC-115725; genus REEB95. The sequence goes on along the minus strand of JAGWIH010000080.1, from coordinate 68 downwards.
ACTTGAGGCCGAACGCGAGCGTATTGCCCATTTTGGCCGTGCCGAACGACGCGCCATTGCCGCCCGGC
>JAGWIH010000079.1 GCA_028866355.1 Alphaproteobacteria bacterium | reverse complement strand
GCGGCAATCGTGGCAGAGGTTGGCGAGATAGCTCAAATCGGCGTTGGAGAATTCGCGGCGCAGCTCCATCGCCGGAAAGACCGCGCAATAGCCTTCGCAATACCGGCAAGCATTGCAAATTTCCATTTCCCGCCGCGCCTCCGCGACGGCGTCAGTGTCGCGCATATGTCGCGGCCTCCCGACCGGCTATGCATCCGAACACGGTACCGATGGTCATGCCGAAACCGGCGAGATAACCGCGCCCCAGGATGTTGCCCGCCATGATCTCGCCGGCGGCGAACAGATTGCTGACGCGCTCGCCGTTGCGCATAACGACGCGCGCCCGGTCGTCCACCTTGACGCCGAGATAGGTGAAGGTGATGCCCGGCCGCAGCGGATAAGCGACATAGGGCGGCGCATCGATGCGCCGCGCCCAATGCGACTTGGCCGGCGTCAGCCCGTCGGTGCGACAATCGTCGAGAATCTCGTCGCTGAACCGACCCGGCCGCACTGCCGCGTTGTACGCGCGCACCGTTTCGCCGAGCGTGGCGCGATCGAGCGCGAGCTTGCCGGCGATTTCGTCGATCGTCGCGCCGGTGATCGCGGGATACATCGACGGCATGAACAGAGTCAGCGCCTTCGCGTCGGTGATGGCGTAGGCGATTTGGCCGGGCTGCTGCGCGATCAGCCGCCCCCAGATGGCATAGCGCTTGGGCCATAGGTCCTCGCCCTCGTCGTAGAAGCGCCGCGCCTCGCGATTGACAACGATGCTGAACGGGATCGCATCGAGGCGGGTGACGATGCCGCCGTCGAATTTCGGCGCGCGTGCATCGATCGCCACCGCATGGCATTGCGTCGGATCGCCGATCGGCATCACGTCCTGGTCGAGCAGGTTGCGCAGCACCCGGCCCTTCGCATAGGGCGTGCCGCGGATCAGGAAATTGTCGGCGGCCGCGCCCCAATATTGCCGGAGCCAGTCGATGTTCGCCTGAAAGCCGCCCGCCGCCACGATGACGGTCTTGACGCGGGGGCGCATCGTTCGACCGCCGGATTCGATCATCACCGAGTCGACCGCGCCGTCGCGCAGGCGAACGTCCTGCACTTCGGCGTCGTAGGCGATCGCGACACCGAGCCGCTCGGCCGTGCGGTAATAGGCGTTGAGCAAAGCCTTGCCGCCACCGAGGAAGAACGCATTGGTGCGCGACAGGCTAAGCGTGCCGGTGAGCGACGGCTGAAAGCGAACGCCGCGGCTTTCCATCCAGGCCAATGCCGGTCCGGAGCTGCGGATCGTCAGCCGCGCCAGTGCTTCGTCGGTTTCGCCGCCGGTGACCCGACGCAGATCATCCCAATATTCGTCTTCGGCATAGGCTTCCGTCAGCGTCGCGGTCGGCGCGGCGTGCATGATCCGGAAATTGCGCGTGTGCCGGCTGTTGCCGCCGCGGAAGGCACGTGGCGCATGCTCGACCAGTAGCACGCTGGCGCCGGCTTCGCGGGCGGTGATTGCGGCGCACAGCGCAGCATTGCCACCGCCCGCCACCAGCACATCGTACGATCCGGCCAGCTCGCTCATTCGCCCGCGATCAAACGGCGAAAACCGCTTGTACCGCAAGCGTTACTGCAAGCTACCGCGATCGCGCCGGCTAGCGCCAGTCGAGCCCAATGTCGAGCGCCGTGACGCTGTGGGTGAGCCAGCCGCTCGACAACAGGTCGACGCCGGTCGCCGCGACAGCGGGCGCCGTTTCCGGTGTGATGCGGCCCGACGCTTCGGTCACCAGCTGGCCACCGACCAATGCGACGGCCCGGCGCAAATCGTCCAGGCTCATATTGTCGAGCAACACCGCGTCGACCTTGAGCTTGAGTGCTTCGGCAAGCTGTTCGAGCGTGTCGACTTCGAGCTCGATCTTGACCAAATGGCCGACAGCGGCGCGAGCGCGCGCGACGGCCGCCGCAACGCCGCCGGCGGCGGCGACATGATTGTCCTTGATCAGCACGCCGTCATCGAGACCGAAGCGATGGTTGAAGCCGCCACCGACACGCACGGCGTATTTCTGCAAGGCGCGCAAACCCGGCATGGTCTTACGCGTGCACACGAGCCGCGCACGGGTTCCTTTGATCGACTGAACGATCGCCGCCGCGGCCGATGCGATGCCGCTCATGTGACACAGGAAATTGAGCGCCACCCGTTCGGCGGTCAGGATACCGCGCGTCGGACCGGCGATCGTCGCAATGGTTTCACCGGCGGCAACGGCGCTGCCGTCTGGCCGCGCGATTTCGATTTTGAGCGCCGGCTCGATCAGCCGAAACGCGATCGCTGCGCAATCGAGGCCAGCGACTATGCCCGCCTTGCGCGCGACCAGCGCCGTCGTCGCCTGCATATCCACGGGCACGATCGCGTCTGTGGTGATATCGCCCGCCCGGCCGAGATCTTCGAGCAGCGCCGCGCGCACCAACGGTTCGACCATGATTGTCGGCAACGGCGGCACGGTCATCGTTCACGTCCCCACCGCAACGCGTCGATCGTCGACATCCAGCAGGCGGGTGATGTCCGCAAGCCGCAGCCGCGACCGGCGCGGGCCCGCCGATGAATGGTTCGGAAAGTCGGTCCGGGCATGACTGCCGCGGCTTTCCTCGCGTTGGAGCGCCGCCGCGGCGACAAACAGGCCGACGAGTGCCGGATCGGCCTCCGGGCCGGGCGCAAAGGCGAGCGACGCCAGGGCGTCGACCGCCGCCGTAAGGCCATCGCGATCGCGCAACACGCCGACCCGATGCGCCATGATCGTGCGAACGCTATCCGCGCGCGCCGTCGCTGGTAACTTCGGCAAGGCAGCCGGGCGCGGCCGCGTCAAACGGGACATTGCGCCGGCAACGGATTCAGCGACCGTGCGGCCGACGACGCAGGCTTCAAGCAGCGAGTTGCTGGCCAAACGATTGGCGCCATGCAAGCCGGTGGACGCGGCCTCACCGACCGCCCACAAGCCGGGAAGCGAGCTCCGCCCTTCCGGATCCACCGCGATGCCGCCCATGTGATAGTGCGCGGCCGCGCGCACCGGGATCGGATCGACTGCCGGATCGATGCCGCCAGCGCGACAGGCGGCCGAAATACCCGGGAAACGTTCGGCGAACCGACTGCCGAGCGCGCGCCGCGCATCGAGAAACACGCGACGGCCAGCAGCGGTTTCCCGCCATACGGCGCGGGCAACGATGTCACGCGGCTCGAGCTCCGCCCGCGGATAATCGGCCATGAAGCGGCGGCCGGCCGCGTCGACAAGCAGCGCGCCTTCGCCGCGGACAGCCTCGCTGACGAGCGGCATCGGATCGCGGCCGACCGCCAGCGCCGTCGGGTGAAACTGCACGAATTCCATGTCGGCCAGCGCCGCCCCTGCCCGAGCGGCGAGCGCCAGGCCCTGGCCGACGGCAGCGAGCGGATTGGTGGTCTCACGATAAATCCCGCCGATCCCGCCCGTAGCAATCACGACCCCTGCGGTCGGCAGCACGACCGGCTTGCCGTCGGCGGCGGCGAGCACACCCGTGACGGCACCGTCTTCCACGATGAGCCGCTGCACCTCGACGCCTTCGAGCACGGTGATCGACGGCGTCCGCCGAGCCGCGGCGATCAGCGCCGCCGTCATGGCCCGCCCGGTGCCGTCGCCCGCGGTGTGGACGATACGGCGGCGGCCGTGACCGCCTTCGAGCCCGAGCTTGTAGTGCCCATCGGACGCGCGATCGAACACAGCGCCGAGTTCCAGGAGATCGGCCAGCGCCGCCGGACCGGCCGCTGTAATGCGTTCGACGACCTGCGCATCGCACAGCGCGTCGCCAGCAGCGATGGTGTCGGCGGCATGATGCGCCGGGGTGTCGTCCGCGCCGACCGCGACGGCGATACCGCCCTGCGCCCAGGCACTGGCGCAGCCGGAACCCAGCGGCGCCTTGGCCAGAAGAATGACCGGCTCGGGTGCAAGGCGCAGCGCCGTCATCAGACCGGCGATACCGGCGCCGATCACGATGGGGCAGCCGGCGGCCTGCGCAATCGAATCCATCAGGATCTAGACCGCCAACATGCGCTCGACGGCGCGGCGTGCCGGCGCGGCGACGGCCGGATCGATCGTCACTTCGTGCGTCAGGGTTTCGAGCGCCTGCCGGATGTTGCAAAGCGTAATGCGCTTCATATGCGGACACAGATTGCACGGCCGCACGAACGACGTTTCCGGATGCTCGAGCGCGACGTTGTCGCTCATCGAGCATTCGGTCAGCAGCACGACGTGCGCGGGATGCTTGGTCGCGACGTATTGCGACATGGCAGCCGTCGAGCCGGCGAAATCGGACGCCGCGACCACGTCGGGCGGGCATTCCGGATGCGCAAGAACCACGATGTCGGGATGCTGCGCACGGAGCGTTTCGACCTCGGCTGCGGTAAAACGCTCATGCACTTCGCAATGACCGCGCCACGCGACAATTTCGACATCGGTTTCTGCCGCCACATTGCGCGCCAAATATTCGTCCGGCAGCATGATGACGCGCGGCACGCCCAAGGATTCGACGACACGTTTCGCGTTTCCGGACGTGCAGCAGATATCGGATTCGGCCTTCACCGCTGCCGAGGTATTCACATAGGTGACCACCGGCACGCCGGGATAGCACTCGCGCAACAGCCGCACGTCGGCGGCCGTAATCGATTCCGCCAGCGAGCAGCCGGCGCGCACGTCCGGTATCAGCACGGTTTTATCGGGATTGAGCAGTTTCGCCGTCTCGGCCATGAAATGCACACCGGCCAGCACGATCATCCGCGCCGACGTCTTGGCGGCTTCGCGTGCCAGTACTAGGCTGTCGCCGGTGATATCGGCGACGCAGCGATAGATTTCCGGCGTCTGGTAATTATGCGCCAGGATGACGGCGTCGCGCTCGCGCTTCAGCGCCAGGATCGCGGCGATGTCGTCGGCGAAGACCGGCCATTCGACCGGCGGGATGACCGGACGGACACGTTCGTACAGTGATTCCAGGGCGATCGTGTCGGGCATTTTATTATGCTCCTATTGAGCATTTCTAGGCGCCAAGAAAACAGGCGCAAGCGCCCTTTCATCGACTTATGCTATGATTGACTATAATGCCTGTCAAGACGCGACGATGACCGCGACCGCGCGGCCTAACGAGCTTCGTGAGCCAGCGTCGGCGCTAAGCGCGCTGGCCGTCGAGCTGACCGCGGTGATCGTCGCGGTGACGGCCGACGCGCCGCGCGTGCTCACCTTGCGCGACGGCGGGGCCCTGCCCTCGGGGCCGCTGCAAACGCGCCACCGCACTTTGCAAAGCGGCGTGCGGTCGTGGGTCGAGGACCAGACCGGCCATGCGCTGGGCTATGTCGAGCAGCTCTATACGTTCGCCGACCGCGAGCGCACACGCGAGGAAACCGTCGAGCACCGTATTTCGATCAGCTACCTGGGCCTGACGCGCGAGCGCAGCGACGGCGAGGCTGCGGACTCTGCCTGGCACGATTGGTACCGGTTTTTCCCGTGGGAAGATTGGCGGCACGGCCGGCCGCGCATGATTGCCAACGCGATCCTACCGCGCTTGCGCGGCTGGGCGCGCCCAGGTGCCCTGGCGCGCGAAAGACGCGAGCGCATCGACGTCGCGTTCGGCATTAAGCCGCACGGCTGGAACGAAGAGTTTGTGCTGCAACGTTATGAGCTGCTGTGGGAAGCCGGCCTCGTGCCCGAAGCGCGCGGCGGTGCCGGCGCGGCCGACACGATCGCCGGGACGCCGATGCTGCACGATTACCGACGCATCCTGGCGACCGGCATCGCCCGGTTGCGCACCAAGATCAAATACCGGCCCGTGGTGTTCGAGCTGATGCCGGCGAGCTTCACGCTGTTCCAGCTTCAACGCGCGGTCGAGGCGCTCGCGGGCCAGCGGCTGCACAAACAGAATTTCCGCCGCCTCATCGAACAGCAGGGGCTGGTTGAGGAAACCGGCAAGGTCACAACCGCGACCGGCGGACGGCCCGCAAAGCTGTTCCGGTTCCGCCGCACCGTCGTGGTCGAGCGCACGGCGGCGGGCTCCAAGCTGCCGCTGCACCGCTCGGCCTGACCCGCCCGCTTTAACGGTTTATTAGCCCTAACCGGCCGGACCGCGTTCCGCGGCGGCGTGCGCCGCAATCGCCGCCAGCGATTAACCATGATCCGCGAGGCAAACCGCGGGCAATAACGTCAAATTTACGCTCCGCCGCTTAAGGTTTCCGGCGCGCGCGTTCCGGCGCGCACGGGATACCTCCTCGCGCGATGGTCAATACTCTCGACAGCGATAACGACAGCGGCGGTCTCGCGGCCAACGCCGTCGCAACCGGCTCGCTTACGGCCAAGACGGTGCGCGGCGCCGGCTGGATGGTGACGTGGCGCTTCCTCACCCGCACCCTCGGCGCGTTCAGCACCTTCGTACTCGCGCGTTTGCTGTCGCCGATGGATTTCGGCCTGGTCGCGCTGGCCGGCGCGTTCGCGCGCGCGATCGACGCCATGGCGACACTCGGCATCCAGGACGTCATGCTGCGCGAGAAGCATCCCGACGAAAGCTATTACAGCACCGGCTTCACGCTGGGCCTCATCCGCACCGGCATCGCCGGCCTCGTCATCGCTGTTGCCGCCTATCCGGTCGGCCGCTTCTTCGGCGACGAGCGCTTGAGCTACATCCTACTGATTCTCGGGCCGCTGCTCCTGCTTGAGAGTTGCGAGAATGTCGGCACGCTCGAGTTTCGTCGCCATTTCCGCTTCGACCGCGATTTCATCCTGTTCATGGTGCCGCGCGTCGCCTCGGTCGTGGTGACGGTCGGCACGGCGATCGTCACCCGGAGCTACTGGTCATTGGTCGCCGGTATCGTCGTCCTGCGCGTCACGCGCGTCGTTCTCAGTTATGCCATGCACCCGTTCCGCCCGCGCCTGACGCTGGTCGATTGGCGTCGCATGCTGGGCCTGTCGTCGTGGATCTGGGGCACGAGCGTCGCCGGTTTCGCGCGGGAGCGTTCGGACTCGTTCATCCTCGGCCGGCTGATGAATACCAGCGCGGTCGGTTTGTTCTCCGCATCGCTCGAAGTCGCGCTGCTGCCGATCAGCGAATTCGTCGAGCCGGTCGGCCGCGCACTTTACGCCGGCCTATCGGCGATCCATCACAGCGGCGAAGGCCCGTCCGACACGCTGGCGAAGGCGATGAGCGCGACGCTGTGCATCGTCCTGCCGGCGGGCGTCGGCGTCTCGCTGGTCGCGGCGCCCCTCATTCGCGTGACATTGGGTCCGACGTGGCTCGCCGGCGTGCCGTTGGTGGCGATTATCGGGCCGTTCGCGGCGTTCTCAGTCGTCACCAATATCGGCATGCTCGGCGTGATGGCGATCGGCAATCCAAAGATCACCACATTCACCACCGCGGCGATGGCGCTGCTGCGCGTTCCCCTGCTGCTGATCGGCGTGATCTTCGGCGGCCTGGTCGGTTTGGCCTGGGCAACCGGAATCGCGCTGGCGCTTGAAGCCGTCATCTATGTCGTCGTGCTCGGCCGCGTCACCGGCTTCCGTTTGAGCGTACTGGTCGGCGAAAGCTGGCGATGCGCGACCGCCACTGGCGGCATGGTCCTAATCCTGTTTTCTCTCGGCCTCGCCTGGAGCCCAGCGGCGGCCACCATGGAAGGCGCGTTGACGCAGGTGAGCATAACCGCCGCCGCCGGCATTGGCGTCTATGCCGCTCTGTTGCTGGCGTTGTGGGCCGTCACCGGCTGCCCCGACGGTCCGGAGGCGACGCTGGTGCACGCCGTCGGCCGCCGCTTGCCGCTGCCCGCTTTTGGCCGGCGCGCCACATGAGCGGTGATTTCACGACCCGCACACCGCACGCGGCCTGCCTGCCGGCAGAGAGCCCGCCGCAACTGCTGGTCTTCATCGACACCGAAGAGGAATTCGACTGGCAGAAGCACTTCTCGAGCGACGCACGCGGCGTCACGGCGATGAAGCATCAATGGCGCGCGCAGGCGGTCTTCGGCCGCTACGGCGTCAAGCCGGTCTATCTGGTCGATTACCCGGTGGCGTCGCAGCCCGCCGGCTACACGCCGCTGCGCGAATTCTTCGACGACGGTCGCTGCGAGATCGGCGCGCACCTGCATCCGTGGGTGACCCCGCCCGTCGAAGAAACCGTCAACGATGGAAACTCGTTTGCCTGCAACCTGCCGCGCGACCTCGAACGCCGCAAGCTCTCCATCCTGAAAGAAACCATCGAACGCAACCTGGGTGTCGCGCCGACGGTTTATCGCGCCGGCCGCTATGGCGCCGATGCTGAAACACGGACGCTGCTGGAAGAACTCGGCTTCCTGGTCGATTCAAGCGTGCTGCCATGGACCGATCTGCGCCATATGGCCGGTCCGGATTTTCGCCACTGTTCATCCGATCCGTTCTGGTTCGGCGCCGGCGATCGCGTGCTTGAGATTCCGCTGACCACCGGGTTCCTCGGCCTGCTGCACCGGCTCGGCGAGGAAGTCTTCCCGTGGATCGGCAGCCCGCGCGGCGTGCAGCTGCGGGCGACGGCGATCTGCGCGCGGGCGCGGCTGCTCGACCGCATCCGCCTCAGCCCGGAAGGCGTGACCATCGACGAGGCCAAGCGCCTGACGCGTGCGCTGGTCCACCGCGGCGAGCAGAAGGTGTTCGTCGTCAGCTATCACAGCCCTTCGCTCGGCGTCGGCCACACGCCCTATGTGCGGACGCGCACCGATCTCGAGCAGTTCTTGGCCTGGCTCGACGCCTATCTCGAATTCTTCATGGGTGAAATCGGCGGGCGTCCGGCATCGACCGGCGAAATCTATCGCGCGATGGCCGCCGCCGGCGGTCGCGCCTCACTGCAATCCGCGCAGCCGCTCGGCGAACGTCGCCGCGCGGCTGGCTGATCGCGCGTCGGGTTACGAGCGCGTGAACGGTTCCTGGAAGCGCAGTTCGGCGCGCCGGCC